>JBGPEF010000005.1:0-29492 GCA_041482675.1 Tepidisphaeraceae bacterium
ACACAGTCTTCAGGGATGATCCCCTGACCGATCAGGTCGAGTAGCGCGCGTGCCCCCGTGCCACTGGCAGCTCGCTGCCAGTGTCCGTGCACCCGCCAGGGACCCGCCGCCCACCACCGCTCAGGGCCTTCCCCGTTCTATTTCTCCGCATGATCGTGAAGGGGTCACATGCCAGGGCTCTGGATATCTCTTGGGGCCGCAATCGGCCTCCTCGTCGGCGCAGTCGCCGTCTATTTATTTCTCAGTTCCAGCGCAAGAAACCTCGTCGGACAGGCCAAAACCGAAGCCGAGCGCATCCGCGAAACCTCTAGCAGAGAGGCCCAAACCCGCGCCAAGGAAATCGAGGTCTCCGCGCGCCAGGACCAGATCCGCCTCAAGGAATCCTTCGACAAGGAACACGAAACCGAGCGCCGTTCCATGAAGGAACAGGAACAGCGCCTCGCCAAGCGCGAGGATACGCTGGATCGCAAGCTCGACACGCTGACGGTCAAGGAGCGCAACCTCGACAACCTCGAAGCCCGCCTCACCCAGCGCGACAAATCCCTCGCCGCCAAGGAAAAACAACTCGACCAGGTCCTCGAGGAACAGCGCCAGAAACTTCTCCAGATCACCGGCCTCTCCCCCGAGCAGGCCAAGGAAATCCTTCTCCGCCGCATCGAAGATGAATCCCGCCACGAGGCCGGCGCATTGATCCAGCGCATCACCGAGGAAGCCCAGGAACAAGCCAAGGAAAAATCCCGCCAGATCATTCTCCAGGCCATCCAGCGCTACGCCGCCGAGCAAACCTGCGACCACACCGTCAGCACCGTCGCCATTCCCAGCGACGATATGAAAGGCCGCGTCATCGGCCGCGAAGGCCGCAACATCCGCAGCTTCGAAAAAGCCACCGGCGTCGATGTCATCATCGACGACACCCCCGGCGTCGTCGTTGTCAGTTGCTTCGACCCCGTCCGCCGCCAAATCGCCCGCATCTCCCTCGAACGCCTCGTCCAGGACGGCCGAATTCACCCTGCAAGAATCGAAGAACTCGTCGCCCAAACCACCAAGGAAATGGAAGAGGAATTAATCAAAATCGGCAAGGAAGCCGTTCAGGAAGCCAACCTCCCCAACATCCCCAAGGCCATCATCCCCATGCTCGGCCGGCTCGGCTACCGCACCAGCTACGGCCAGAACGTCCTCCGCCATTCCCTCGAAGTCGCCTACCTCTCCCAGGTCATCGCCGACGAACTCGGCCTCGACGGCACCCTCGCCCGCCGCTGCGGCCTCCTCCACGACATCGGCAAAGCCATGGACCACGAAACCGAAGGCGGCCACCCCCAAATCGGCAAGGACTTCCTCCGCCGATTCAACGAATCCGAAGCCGTTTTGAACGCCGCCGAAGGTCACCACGGCGACGTCCCCGCCACAACCCCATATACACCCATCATCATGGCCGCCGACGCCATCTCCGCCTCCCGCCCCGGCGCACGCCGCGAGAGCTTGGAACGCTACATCAAGCGCCTCCAGGACCTCGAACAACTCGCCACCGGTTTCGACGGCGTCCGCCAAGCCTACGCCATCCAGGCCGGCCGCGAAGTCCGCGTCATTGTGGATGCCAAACAGGTCGACGACGCCATCTCCAACAAAATCGCCCGCGACATCGCCAAAAAAATCGAGGACACCATGACTTATCCAGGCGAGATCAAAGTCACCCTCATCCGCGAGGTACGAAGCGTCGAATACGCCAGGTGATTCTTGGCAAGCATTGATTGTGGTGCAGGCTTTAGCCTGCCTCGATTGTAATGCAGGCTTTCAGCCTGCAATTCTGACGGGCACTTACGAGCCGAGCTTATGAGAGTGTTATGCCTCCTGTTCTCCACCTGCATCATGTTGATTGTTCTTTCGAGTGGCTGCAGGAAGAAAGAACCCGTTGCGACTCAACCCCCCGACCAATCCAGCCCGCGCCATGCCGCAAACGAAAGTATGGCGAGTCAACCCGCTGATGAATCGACCCTCCCCCACGCCACGATGGTGGCGCGCGGCATGGAAGAATTGCGACTGAAGACAGTCATAAACATTCGCCTGTTCCAAATGGACAAAGCCTTTTGGGCCGTGGATCAAGAGACAGGAGTTATCACCTTCACCAGCCCCGACGGCCTCATTGCCACCGCACCGGCGCAAATCGTGGGGTCATTCAACACCGCGGACAACGCCTGGCTTTGGGCCTGGGATAATCCATCCGTCTTTCCAAAACTTCGCCAACATGCCAACCTCACTCGGGAGTATGGGAAGATCCGTAAAATTCAGGAGTTCACGACCGCAAAGTTCACCACGACTGAAGAGAAATGCTGGGAATTCACCGCGCTCGCATGCAAGCTTGGTGACGGCCAGGGCGCCTACCGCGGCCCCGCCGGTGATACCAAAGTTTTCATAACCTTTGGCGCGGTGACCCTGCAAAAGGCGAAGTAAGCGACGCGGAGGAAGAAGCGTCGGATCGCCGAAAGTACATTTTACTCTGTCTCCGGCGGCTCTTTTGGCTTCTTCTTCTTTTGCTCTTCGATTTTCTTGATGGCTTGATCAAAATCAGTCAGCGGTTGTTGGGATTCAATCTGCCGCTGCTTCTGCTGGTATTTTTCGAACTCCTCCCGCGCCAATTCGCTCGCCAGCTCGTGCGACACCTTTCCCAGATCCTTCAGAATGTTCCGATCGTTCAGGGTGAGAAAATCGTGCAACTTCCGCACCCAATCCTTCATGTGCATCGGCTTGCGCTGCTGCGCCTGCAACTCCGCAAACGACAGATATTGATCCACGATCAGATTCAGCGAGCGCAGCTCCTCTTCGTTGTAGTAATTCTTCGCCACCACGACGTCTGCTTTGCGAATCGGGCCACCCGGCCCCGATTTCCACGTGCTCAGCCCCATGTTCGGCTTATCCGCGCTGGCGCGCTCTGTGATAATCTCAGCCGCGGTTCGACCGGTGATGGCGTAGTGAAACTAGTTCTGCACCGATGAAAAAAAATCACGCGTAAACGCCGAATTCTCGTCGTAATCAATGCTGGTCGCGTAAATGCCGATGATCTTGCGGTGGAAATTCTTCTCCGACGCCCGGATCGCCCGAACTCGCTCAAGCAACTCGTCAAAGTACTCGTTCTTCGTCCCGCCCTCTTTGAGCCGCTCATCATCCAACGCAAACCCTTTGACGATATATTCCCGCAGTCGCTGCGTCGCCCAAATCCGAAACTGCGTCCCGCGATGCGATTTCACCCGATACCCAACGGATATGATGACATCGAGGTTGTAGAAGGAAGTTTGATATTTCTTGCCGTCCGCGGCAGGTGTCAAGTTTTCCTTGACAACTGAAGCTTGAGCTAACTCCCCTTCTTCAAACACGTTGAGGATATGCTGGCTGATGTTCTGCTTCGTTGTCTGAAACAGCTCCGCCATCTGCGATTATGAAAGCCAGACGGTCTCGTCCTCCAGCCGGACTTCAATCTGTGTCGTCTTATCCTGCGTTTGATAAATGATGATCTCGGATCGAGGTTCAGCCATGAATTCATCCTAACAAATCACAAAAAGGCGGCAACGATCCATCCGCCTTGCTACCATTCCCCCATGCCCATCGGCCGTCGCCCCTGGCAGGAAGAACTCGCCATCATCGACCGCACGATGAAGGCCATCTCCGGCGTCACCGATCCCGAATCACTCGTCGAAATCTACTGGGATGGCATCGGCAGCCTCATCCCCGTTCACGACTACCTCGCCCTCTCCCGCCGAAGAGTCGAGCCGCCCTTTTATGTCATCACCCGATCCTCCCGCTTCACCGAATACTTCAACCCCTTCACCCAGCGCGACCGCCTCCCCAAACTCTCCGGCGGCCTCCTCGGCGAAATCGCCTACGCCAATAAGCCAGTGATCATGAACGACGTCGCCGAGCGCCTGAAGCCCGGTGATCCCGCCTACTTTTATCTCCAGGGCTTCCAGTCCCTCATCGCCCTCCCCCAATACGACGATGGTGAAGCGCTCAACATCACCGTCATGCTCCTGCCCCCCGGCCACGAATTCGACCCCGCCATCATCCCCATGATGCACTGGCAGGCCGGCCTCTTCGGCCGCGGCACCCAAAACCTCGTCCTCCGCAACCAGCTCAGCGCCGCCCTCTCCCTCCTCGATGCCGAGCTGAAAACCGTCGGCGAAATCCAGCGCTCGCTTCTCCCCGGCGAACTCCCCAAAATCCCCGGCTTCGAAATCGCCGCCCATTACCACACCAGCGCCCGCGCCGGCGGCGACTACTACGACTTCTTCCCCCTCGACGACGGCGCATGCGGCCTCTTTATCGCCGACGTCTCCGGCCACGGCACCCCCGCCGCCGTCTTCATGGCCATCACCCACGCCATCGCCCACACCGAGCCGAACACCCACACACCCCCGGCAAAGCTCCTCGAATATCTCAACCACCACCTCGCCCGCACCTACACCCGCGACGGCTCCTTCGTCACCGCTTTTTATGCCATCCTCGATCCCACCACCCGCACGCTGACTTACGCCCGCGCCGGCCACAATCCCCCCCGCCTCGTCCGCGGCAAGCGCATCATCTCCCTCGACGAAACCGGCGCACTCCCCCTGGGAATCCTCACCGGGCAACTCTACGAGCAATCCACCATCCAACTGGAAAAAGGCGACCTGCTCCTCCTCTACACCGACGGCATCACCGAGGCCACCGCCCCCCTGAAGGGCGCAACCACCCACCAGTTCTTCGGCACCTCCCGCCTCGATCAAATTCTTCTTGATTGCAAGTCTTCCACCCCCCAGGAATGCATCACCCGAATCCGCTCCGCCCTCTCCACCTTCACCGAAAACGCCCCTCCCACCGACGACCAAACCCTCCTCGCCCTCCGCTGCCTCGCCTAAATTGCAATTCGCAAATCGCAAATCGCAAATCAGTCGACCCACTCCTCATCCCCCACATCTCCCTCCTCCACCGACTCCAGCAACTCCCTCGCGCACGCCTTGATCGCATACTTCCCCGTCTGCGTAATCCGAAACCACGTCACCGGCTTCCCCTCCCGAAATCTCTTCTCAATCAAAACCAACCCCGCCTCCGCCAGCCGTCGCGCATGCGCAGACAAATTCCCATCCGTCATCCCCGTCACCTCGCGCAGCCGGACAAACTCCGCCTCCCTCCCCTCCCGCGCCAGCGCCGCCAAAATCCGCAGCCTCCCTGCATTCGCCACAACTGAAGTGAACTCGAATCCCATGCTCCCCTTATCGGACCGCCGGCATTCTTGTCTTGAGACGATGAGTGAGCGTATCTATTAATCCTTCAGTTTCATCATGATCGTGCCGGCCGGAAAATCGATCGTAAACGCCTCCTTCTTCAAACCCTGATTGACCTTGATGTCGCTCAATTCGCACTTCACGACAACCGTACTTGGGAATGCTGCAAGCTTCCACTTTTCCATTGGCTGATCGGGATCGGCCAGGTTTCCGATCATCACCCCCTCGTACCTGCACGAAATCGGATAGCACACCCCCGCGACAATCTCCTTGCACACAATGTCGGTTGTCACTTTCCCGACGATCCAGTCTCCCACAGGTCCGATGGCATGCCCCTCCTCGATCCTGATCGGCACATAATTTCTGCTTGCGTTCAACCAGATCCTCACAAATACGGGAACCTTTTGATCGCCCCTCGCGCGATCCGTTGGCGTCACGGCCACGATCTTCAATCGTTTTTCATTGCCGACATTCGGTTCATCGCTGATCTCGATGCTCCCGCTCTTCAGTGCGCGCTCGAGAAAATTCGCGAACGGCTCACTTTCCACCGCCCACCCAAATTCTGGCGTGTCGGTATTCTTCCGCACCGTGTGGGAAACAGAACCCCTGTTGAACGCCGGGTCATACCATCGCAACTCCTCGCCATCATATCCCAGCTCGGTGATTCGCTTCGTTCCATCCGGGTTCGTTAACTTATTAACCGTATGAAACAAACCGTCGGAACGCATCTTCCATTGCGATACCTCCAGCACCTTTTCCGCGCCATCCAACGTCTCCAGGGTTTTCTTCAGCTTTGCGATCTCCTCATCCGCGCGGGCGTCTGGATATAGACCGCGCTGCTTGCCGATTTCAAACATGCGTATGCGATTCTGGAGATATTCCCGGCTTTCGTTCCCGCTCTGCCTGACCTGGAGCGTGCACGATAGATCACGCACCGGCCGGGTGGCAGCGCGGATCGATTCGATCACCGATCGCGCCCGCTTTGCCATCGCTTCATCGGTCGCAGCATGTGCCGGCAGAGCAATGCCCAAACATGCCGCCACGAATAGAATCGCCACTTGGATTTTCTTATTTGTGTTTGACATAGGAATTCCGATTGTATCCAAGATGTTCCCGCCCAGACGCTGGAATTAATAACATCCAATGCATATCTTGAGCCCTCCAGAACGTTCGCGGCATCATTGTGTCAGTTGCCACCCCCATCATCGATGGCTTGCTCTGCGGAGAATGCGGCTACGATCTGCGCTCACTGCCGCTGGATTCCAATTGTCCGGAATGCGGCCGGCGCATCGCTGACTCCATTGCTGCCCTGCCCGTCACCCGCTGGCTCCCGACCTTCCGACGCGGCGTCACATTTCTCGCACTGGCGCTTTTCATCTTCACCCTCGGCGTCGAAGGCTGGATCTATCGCCAGCGCACCAGTGATTGGGACTTCGTCCACAAAATCAACTCCGACGCCGCCATCGCGCTCTTCTATGCGCTACTTCTCTTTCCGGCCGCATGGTGGATGAGCGCCCCCGCGCCGTTCCTTCGCCGCAGACTCGCCCGCCCCCGCCGCCTTGTGATCGCCCTGCTCATCGCCCAACTGCTGATGGTGGCCATGGAGCAGTGGTTCATTAACGAGCATTGGCCTTTCAGCTATTACTGGGCCGCGGTGTTTCTGCTCAGCGCCTACGCTCTTGCGCCACTGCTTCACGCCCTTCAGCTCTGGCTGCTTTTGGAACTGCTCGTCAGCTCGCGCAAGATCCTTCCCAGGCCGCTCCCCAGGGTACTCGTTCGCCTCGTGCAGTGGTGCTTTCTGTATACGGTGCTCGCTTACGCGATCGTCAATTTGGTTAGCGGATTTAACCGCATCAACTACATCATCAAACCGATCGCTCCCGGCGGAAATTACATCCCCGCGCTGGTCCGTGCACCTCTGCTCGCCCTCCTCGAGCCTCTGCGCTATGTCGGCTACCCCATCGCCCTCGCATGCGTCATCATGGTCCTGCATTTCCGTTTCCGCATGCATGGTCCGATCGGGCTCACACCGAAAGTATCACAGCCCTCTTAAGCCTTCTGTTTTCCTACTGCCATCGGCTGCTCCCCCGGCGTCAAATCAATCCCCTAATCTCGCCCTGCTCTTTGCCCGGATTCTGGCAAACACCTTCGGCCCATCCACAAACCGCCCCGCCCGCGCATCCGCCTCTCCCACCGCCAACAATCGCTCCATCTCCCCCGGCCCCAGGTCATCCCCGCTCACCACTTGCTCCACCGCGGCGTTAATCAGCGCCTCCGCCGACGGAAACAACCCCGCCTTCACCTTTTCTTCCACCATCTTCTGAAGTTCCGGCCTGAGTGACACAACCATATTCACCTCGCTAACGATTATAACATCGTCCCCCTCCTCGCCCCCGCCCCCAAATCGCAAATCCAAAATCGCAAATCGCAAATCTCTTGCCCCCTCCCCCTCCCATACGCCATACTTATCCCCTCTCTGGCGTCTGGATTTAAGTAAGTCCGGCCTGGCCGGACATCTCGTCGAAATTTGTAAACGCAGGAGCCACATCTATGCCCTCCCACGCTACCGCTGACATTCGCAATGTCCTGCTCACCGGCCACGGCGGCAGCGGCAAGACCACACTCGCCGATGCCATGCTCTTCGCCACCAACACCGTCAACCGCCGCGGCTCCGTCGTCGATGGCTCCTCATTCTCCGACTTCGAAAAGGAGGAAAAAGAACACAAGCACTCCATCTACCCCTCCCTCCTCCACATGGACCACCTCGGCAAGCGCATCAACCTCATCGACACCCCCGGCTCCCCCGATCTCATCGGCCAGGCCATCGCCTGTCTCCCCGCCGTCGAAACCGTCGTCGTCGTCGTCAACGCCGTCTCCGGCATCGAGGTCGTCACCCGCCGCATGATGGATGCGGCCAAGGAACGCAATCTCCCCCGCGCCATCGTCATCAACAAAATCGACACCCCCGACATCGACCTTGAAAAACTCGTCGCCCAGATCCGCGACACCTTCGGCCCCGAATGCCTCCCCATCAATCTCCCCGCCGGCAAAGGCAAAGCCGTCGTCGAATGCCTCTTAAATAATGCCGGCGAATCCGACTTCGACACCGTCCGCCGCTGCCACGCCGCCATGCTCGACCAGATCGTCGAGATGGATGAAAACCTCATGGAAAAATACCTCGGCGGCGAAGAACCCGACTACAACGCCCTCCACGCCCCCTTCGAAAAAGCCATGGACGAAGGCCACGTCATCCCCATCTGCTTCGCCGATGCCAAAGTCGGCGTCGGCGTCCCCGAGATCCTCGACACCATCATCAAACACTTCCCCAATCCCCTCGAAGGCAACCTCCGCCCCTTCTACACCGGCGAGGGCAATGATGAGAAGTCCTTCAACTACTCCGAAGACCCCGCCAGGCCCCTCCTCGCCCACGTCTTCAAAGTCACCACCGACCCCTTCATCGGCAAGCTCGCCATCTTCCGCGTCCACCAGGGCAAAGCCACCGGCCATACCCAGGTCATCATCGGCCGCTCCAAAAAAACCGTCAAACTCGGCCACGTCTTCCACCTCCAGGGCAAGGAACACAAAGAGATCGACGCCATCATCGCCGGCGACATCGGCGCTGTTGCCAAGATCGACGAAATCCACACCAGCGACGTCCTCCACGATGATCACGCCCTCGACCCCGTCCATCTCAAGAAAGAAATCTTCCCCACCCCCATGTTCGGCCTGGCCGTCAATCCCAAGTCCCGCGGCGATGAGCAAAAAATCTCCGGCGCGCTCCACAAAATCTCCGAGGAAGATCCCACCTTCCGCGTCAACGTCGATCGCCAGACCCACGAGCTGGTCATCTATGGCCTGGGCGAATTACATTTGCGTCTCATCCTCGAACGCCTCAAAAACCGCGGCCTGGAAGTTGACACCAAGCCCCCCAAGATCGCCTACAAGGAAACCATTCTCGCCAAGGCCGAAGGCCATCACCGCCACAAAAAACAAACCGGCGGCGCAGGCCAATTCGGCGAGGTTTATTTGAAAGTCGAACCCCTCGAGCGCGGCAAAGGCTTCGAGTTCGCCGATGAAATCTTCGGCGGCTCCATCCCCGGCCAATACGTCCCCGCCGTCGAAAAAGGCGTCCGCGACCTCATCGACGTTGGAATCCTCGCCGGCTATCCGGTGCAGGATGTGAAGGTCATCGTTTACGACGGCAAACATCACCCGGTCGATAGCAAAGAAGTCGCCTTCCGCGCCGCCGGCAAATACGCCTTCAAGGATGCCTTCTTAAAAGCCAAACCCGTCCTCCTCGAGCCCATCGTCAACATGGAAATCACCGTCCCCGAAGACAAAGTCGGCGCTATCACCGGCGACCTCTCCGGCAAACGCGGCCGAATCCAGGGCACCGACATCCTCCCTGGCGGAATGGCCGTCATCACCGCGCAAGCTCCGTTGGCCGAAGTCATGCAATACCAATCGCAGTTAAAGTCGGTCACCGGCGGCCAGGGCTCCTTCGTCATGGAACTCAGCCACTACGACCCCGTCCCCCCGCAAGTGCAGCAACAAATCGTCGCCCTCTACAAACCCAAGGCCGAAGAAGAATAACGTGGCACGGGCATCTTGCCCGTGTCTTCCCCTGGCGTGGCCCGGGCGTCCCGCCCGTGAAGGTTTATTGGCTAGTTTCACCTATCCACAAACCTCTCCAGATGCTCCTTGAATTTCGGATGCATATACCCCTCCTCCCGCTCAAAAATCTTGCACAAAGCCATGATCGTATAAGCCCCGCGGATGCTCCCATCCCGCATCGCGATCTGCCAGTCCTCGATATCCGAAACCGCGATCTCCATCGTGCGTTCCGGCAGATTCACTTTCCCCACCGGCGGCGTCCGCAGATAAATCTTTGCCTTGCTCTCTTCCAACTCCAGCAAATCCCCCCACACCTTTTCGATGTTCCCATCATCCGTCTTCAGCGCAAACCGAACCACGCTGTCGCTGCGATGCTCCGGATACAGCTCGCGAAAATTTCCAAATGTCTCCTTCGCCTTCGCCCTCGCTTCCGCCATCACCGGATCATCGTTCGATACCGGCATCGCTCCCAGATACGCGAACGGCTGAAACATAAACCGTTCCCAAATCCAGTGCACCATGAACGCCCCCGGTATCAGCGCCAACGCCCTCAACCACCACGGCGCTCCCAGCGCCGTGGCCCCAAACCAAATGGCGCACGCCACGGCGATGTGCAGGAGCAGCTTCTGCATATTTCACTCAGAGTTTCGATTGCGAACCAGGACCACTCTCGCCAAAGCCCGTTTGAAATCCACGACAGCTCCTCTTCCAGCCGGCAAGATTACACCCCACCCCAACATTCAAACACAGGCACCGCCGATTTCGGACCTCGTTCCAAATCGTGGGGTATAATACGTCGAAAGGATGGGCGAAAAATGCAGCGGAGCATAATTCTGTTGGTCGCGGGGGTCCTCTGCGCTGTCGCATTCGACGCAACGCCAGCCCGCGCCAATGTCCTCACCCTCTCCCCCTCCAAAGATAACACCATCTTCGAGAGCAACACCAGCAACAGCCTCGGCGCAGGCCAGGCCATCTTCTCCGGCACCAACGGCCAGGCCTTCATCCGCCGCGGCCTGATCGCCTTCGACGTCGCCAACTCCATTCCCGCCGGCTCGACCATCAACAGCGCCCAACTGACCCTCTTCCTCAATAACTCCCCCAGCGGCGGCCCAACCAACCCCACCCTCCGCCTCTACCGCCTCTCCAACGATTGGGGCGAAGGAATCGCCGGCAACTCCAGCACCGGCGTCAACGGGATTGGCCAGGGCTTCGCGGCCGGCGACGGCGACGCCACCTGGAACGCCCGCCGCTTCTCAACCACCACCCCCACCCTCTGGAATTCCCCCGGCGGCGACTTCTCGTCCATCGACAGCGCCTCTCTCTCGATCGTCGGCACAACCCTCAACACCCCTTACTCCTGGCAATCCACCCCAGCCCTCGTCGCCGACGTCCAAGGCTGGCTCGATGCCCCCGCCACCAACTTCGGCTGGCTGTTGAAAAACGATGTTGAGCTCAACCCCTTCAGCGTGCGCGGTTTCTGGACCCGCGAAGCCGCCCGCACCAACCAGTCCGCCTTCATCCCCCAACTCCAAATCACCTTCACCCCCATCCCCGAACCAACTGCCACGGTACTCCTGCTCGGCACCCTCCTCCTCCCTCTCCGCCGACGCCCCCGATAATCGTGGCACGGGCATCCTGCCCGCGTGCTATCCCATCCCCATCAGAACACCGGATGCACATCCGGTGCTCTTCCGCACCTGTACTCACCCCCGCACACCTCTTACCATCCACTCACCAAATGTCCCCTCAACCCCCACCCACCCCACCCGAACAAATCGCCTGCTCCATCTCCCCCTCTTTCGCACATTGGATGTCCCAATCCAACGGCTCCATCGCCATCACCACCTATCAGGCCGGCAAACTCGCACTTCTCTCCTGGGACCCAAAACTAAACCAAGTCACCTTCCTCCCCCGCCAATTCGACAAACCCATGGGCCTCGCCTCCTCACCCGACGGCCATAAACTCGCCCTCGCCACCCGCCACTCCCTCATCCTCCTCGCCAACGCCCCACTCCTCGCCCCCGACTATCTCGAAGATCAAAAAGGAAAATACGCCGCCCTCTACCTCCCCCGCGCCCAGTATTTCACCGGCGACCTCAACATCCACGACCTCGCCTTCGACTCCAACCAAAATTTGATTCTCGTCAACACCCGCTTCTGCTGCCTCTCCCACCCAAGCGCCGCCCACAGCTTCACGCCATTCTGGAAACCCCCCTTCATCTCCGAAATCGTCCCCGAAGACCGCTGCCACCTCAACGGCCTGGCCCTCGTCAACGGCCAACCCAAATACGTCACCTGCCTCGGCGAAACCAACTCCGTCGGCGCCTGGCGCGACAACAAATCCTCCGGCGGAATCCTCATCGACATCGACTCAAACGAAATCATCCTCCGCGGCCTCTCCATGCCCCACTCCCCGCGCTGGCACAACAACCAGCTCTATCTCCTCAACAGCGGCGCAGGCCAACTCCTCTCCTTCGATCCAAAAACCAAACAATCCAAAACCATCATCGAGCTCCCCGGCTACCTCCGCGGCCTCTCCTTCGCCGGCCACTTCGCACTCGTCGGCCTCTGCCAAATCCGCGAAAAACACATCTTCGGCGGCCTCCCCGTCCAGCAGCGCCACCCCAAGCTCCTCTGCGGCATCTCCATCATCGACCTGCGCACCTCCCAGCAAATCGCCTTCATCGAATTCACCAGCGGCGTCCAGGAACTCTACGAACTCCTCTTCCTCCCCAACATCCACCGCCCCATGATCCTCAACACCGACAAAGACGCCACCCGCCAGGCCTTCACCGCCCCCGAATTCTCCTACTGGCTCCGCCCCAGCTCCGAAATCCCCCCCAATCACCCATCTCCCGGCCCGTAGCGCTCTCGAAGACAATAATTGTAGATTCCTAGCGCTTTCCCCTTCCCGCACTGGTAAGCTTTCCACCCGTAACGCGCACCTCTACCAAGGCAACTCGACACTCGACCGGGAGCCGACATGCGTGGGATATTCCAGCGGAACCCAAAGCGATCTTTCCGCGCCCTCGCACGCTCCGCCGCGGCCGTCTGCCGCAAACTCCTCCAGCCCTGTCTCTCCGAGCCCCTCGAACCCCGCCTGCTGCTGTCGTTCGCCGCAATCGGCACGGAGTTCCTGGTCAACACCACGACCGACGGCGCCCAAAACCAGCCCGCCATCGCCAGTGATGCCGACGGCGACTCTGTCATCGTCTGGTCCGGCAACGGCCCCGGTGATACGTATGGCATCTTTGCCCAGCGCTACGCCGCCTCGGGCGCCCCCCTCGGCGGCGAATTCCGCGTCAATACATCCACGCCCGGTGATCAACACGCCCCCTCGGTTGCCATGGATGCCGATGGCGACTTCGTCGTCACCTGGGGGAACTATTATTATGGTGGCCATGGACGCTATTTCTATGACGTCTACGCCCAGCGCTACAACGCCGCCGGCGCTCCCCTCGGCGCCGAGTTCCGCGTCAATACCGACACCAACCACAGCGACGATCTCCCCTCAGTTGCCATCGACGCCGACGGCGACTTTGTCATCGCCTGGGAGAGCTACGGACGGGATGGATCTGGTTACGGTATCTCCGCCCAGCGCTACACCGCCCAGGGGACGCGCCAAGGCACGGAGTTCCGCGTCAATACGTTCACCAGCGGCAACCAGCTTTCCGCCTCGGTTGCCATGGATGCCGCCGGCGACTTCGTCGTCGGCTGGATCAGCCGGGGGCAGGATGGATCTGGTTATGACATCTATGCCCAGCGCTACACCGCCGCCGGCGCCCCCGTCGCTGACGAGTTCCGCGTCAATACGGTCACGATCGGCAACCAGATTACCCCCTCCCTCGCCATGGATCTCGCCGGCGACTTCGTGGTCGCCTGGCTCAGCGATCAGTCCGGTTCCGGCTACGGCGCCTACGCACAGCGCTACAACGCCGCCGCTGTTGCTCAGGGCGCTGAGCTCTTCGTCAGCACTGCCCACCCCGACGTCTCATCATGGCCGCCACCATGGCCGCGCGTCGCCTGGATGCCGACGGAGAATTTCTCATAGCCTTCGGGAGCAACGGCATCTTTTTCCGGCAGTACCCTCAGGGCACGGAATTTAACGTCAACACCTTCCCCGGCACTCAATATGCCCCGGCCGTAGCCATGGACGCCGTCGGCAACGCGGTCATCGTCTGGGATAGCCCCGGACAGGATGGATCAGGCGACGGCGTCTACGCCCAGCGCTACCACGAAACATCCGACACCGCCGCTCCAATCGTCTCTGACGTAACCGTCAATGGGCAGCGTGTTGCCAGCCAGCCGCTACGCGACGTCTCACAGCTCGTCGTCTCATTTTCCGAAAATCTCTCCACCACTGGCGGCATCACCGGAAGCAATAGCGTCACCAATCGCGCCAACTGGGGGCTGACCCAAAGCGGTATCGACATCTCAGCGCAGATCGCCTCCGTTGCATTTGCCTTTAATTCGCTTACCCACCAGTACCAGGCCACTCTCACCTTCACGCCGGTGCTGGCCGATGGAGACTACGTCCTGACTGCCCGCCAATCTTTAGCAGATCTCGCGGGCAATGCCCTGGATGGTGATTTGGACGGCATACCCGGGGGCAACTTCTTGCGTGCATTCTCGGTGCGCCCACCCGTAAAGCTTGGCCCCGAATTCCAGGTTTCGTTCAGCTTCTCCGCCGACAGCCCCTCCATTGCCAGGAATGCCAATGGCAACTTCGTGGTCGCCTGGGAAACAATCCGCACCGATGGGTTTGCTATTTCCGCGCAGCTCTACACTTCCTCCGGGGCGGCCGTCGGCGGGGAGATTTATGTCAATAACGTCTCCCTCAATACCTTTTCGTTCAGCACTCAAATCACCTCGGTTGCCATGGACGCCAACGGCGGCTTCGTGATCGCCTGGGAAGGCATCTCCTCCACTGATAGCCCTGAAATCTATGCCCGTCGCTTCAACTCCGCCGGCATCGCCGTGGGTAGCCAGTTCGGCGTCAATCAGTTCACGACCGGCGCCCAAACCCAACCCTCAGTCGCCATGGATGAAGCCGGCGACTTCGTCATAGCCTGGCAAAGCGATGGACAGGATGGATCCTTCTATGGGATCTATGCCAAGCGTTACAGCGCAGCCGGCGTCGAGCTGCCGCCTCCGCCGCTTGTCCCGCTGGGCGCGGGCAATGAGTTTCGGGTTAATAGCGCGACCAGCGGCAATCAGAGAAGACCCTCAGTGGCCGTGGCTGCCGGCGGTGATTTTGTAATCGCCTGGCAGAATACCGTACAGAATGCAGCAGGTAATTTTGGTATTTACGCCCAGCGCTACAGCGCCGCCGGCGCCGCCATCGGCGCCGAAATTCCCGTGCACCCGGCCACCTCCGACAACAATTTTCGGCCCTCCGTTGCTATGGACAGCGCCGGCGACTTTGTCATCGCCTGGACCGGCTATGGGGGGCTCTCGGGATTCGGGCAGGATGTCCACGCCCGGCGCTATGCCGCTGCCCAGGCCGTTCTGGATGCGGAATTCATCGTCAATACATACAGGAGCGATAGCCAGAGTTTGCCGTCAGTTGCTATGGACCGAGGCGGTGAGTCTGTCATCACCTGGTGGAGCATTGGGCAGGATGGACCTGGGCGGTTGGGTATCCACGGCCAGCGCTTTACCGCCTCTGGTGCGGCCGCCGGCGGCGAATTCTTCGTCAGTAGGCTTGAGTCGAGCTATAGCCCTTCCACGGCGGTTGCTATCGATGCCGCTGCCGATTTCGTCGTCGCCTGGGAGAGCTCCGGGCAAGGTGGTATTCGCGCCCAGCGCTTCGGCGCCAACGAGGCCCCATCCACCCTCGGCATCCCCGCCGTCACCGCCAACGATTACTCTCCCAACACGCTCATCGAATTATTCCCCCGCTTCGCCGATTCCACCGACCCCGCCGCTGCCCTGACCTTCTCTATCGCCGCCAACACCAACCCCAGCCTCTTTGATTCCACCAGCATCGACTCCGCCACCGGCATCCTCACCCTCGATTACTCTCCCGGCCACAGCGGCGCTGCCAACATCACCATCCGCGCCACCGACACCGGCGGCCTGTTCATCGAAACCACCTTCCTCGTCAACGTCACCGCCAGCATCCCCCCGACCCTCACCGCCTCCGCCTTCATCTATGGAACCGCTCCCCAGCGCCTCACCTTCACGTTCTCCCAGGACGTCCACGCCACCCTCCATGCCAGCAACCTGATCGTCCAGCGCCTCACACCAGACACCGCCACCATCTCGATTTCTGAACCGATCTGGGATTCCGCCACCAACACCGCCACTTTCAACTTCACCGGTATCCTCCCCGACGGCGATTACCGCGCCACCTTGAGCGGCACCACCATCAACGCCGGCGGCCCCAGCATGACCTCCAGCCCCATCCTGAACTTCTTCTTCCTCCAGGGCGATCTCAATGGCGACCGGCAAGTCTCCATCGCCGACTTCATCACCCTCGCCTCCAACTTCAACAAGACCAACTCCATTTACTCCGACGGCGACCTCAATTACGACGGCATCGTCTCCATCTCCGACTTCATCGACCTCGCCGCCAACTTCAACAAAACACTCGGCGCCCCACCCCCCCAACTCTCCCCCGCCCAACCTCCCGCCGCCGCCGAAATCATCGCCTCCACCCCCGACGACCTCCTCGGGAAAAAGCGCTCCCATCCCCCCTTCTCCAAGCCCTCTCACCGTCGCCATCCGCACCATCCCAAAAATCACCACCACCTGTTGAGATTCGCCCGCTAAACCGAGTTGCACGCTCTTGTGGTGCGGGCTTTAGCCTGCCTCTTCAACGTCGTTGCGCACGTCGCGCTTATAAATTTTTTTTTCACTCAAATTCCCCGACCTATCCTCCAATCCCGTTGCGCCCACCAACCAAATCCCCAAACCATCCGCGCAACAGACTGCGCTATATAGAGGGAGGTGTTTTATGCATCGAACGTCCGGCCCCGCCGGCCACCATCTTCGCCGCACCCAAAGCTCCCCGCCTCTTCGTGGCCTGGGCGTCCCGCCCAAGGTCTGCACTCACTCCCGGTCATTCCCGCGCTACAAAACGAAGCCATTTTCCCGACCCACGCCTTCCTCCTTCAACGTTCGATGTTCAATGTTGGATGTTCGATGTTCAGGCTCTACAAAACCAACCCATTTCCCTCCCCCTCACTCCCCCAGAAACTCCCCCAGCGCATTCATTCCCCGCGTCCGGTCCGCGATGATCTTGATCGTCGAAGCCGCATGGTAACCAGCCGCCCCGATCCTGACAGCGCGCTAATATGCCCGCATCAGCCGCGCCCCCGGATACGCCGCGATCAGGATATCTTCATGCCGCATCCCGGCCCGGGCCCGCGCCTCCGCGCACCACTGGCACATGCCCACCCCGTGCCCGAATCCCTTGCCGCCCACGAAATGAATCTTGTCGTAGTCGTTGATGATGTTCTCCACAAAGCTGCTGGGCAGCTTCTGGTTCTCGGCCGCATCCGTGTTGACGGCCCAGCGCAGCTCCTCGGCCATCAGGCTGAAGCGCATCCCCCTGGCATCAATCACGCCAAAGCGCATCGGCCGGCCGAAGCGGTTGCGGATTTCGATGTCGATCGCCCGGATGGGCAGGGCGGGGATTTGCGGGCGCTGCCGGTTGATGAACCACTTCTTGATCCGCTGGCTCAGCTCATCCTTGTTCACCACGATCGGGCCCCAGGTGTACTTCGGCGAGGCGCTGCACAACGCCCCGACATACTGCTCGGAGAGCGGCTGGAGCGGAGGGTCGTTGAAGACCGTCGAGGCCTGGGTCACGCCGCCGCAGGTGCTGGAATAGTAAGCCTTGAAGATGCGCTCGTTGCCATCCGCGCCAATGGCCAGCACGATCCCGGCCGTATCATCGACGGCTTTGCGGCTGCGCGGGGTTTCCGAATCCATGCCGCCATATGCCTGGCTGCGCACGTCGGCATGAAGGTCCCAATAGCGGTCTTCGCTCTTGGAGTGCTTCTCATAGAGCGAATAGGTGCGGGCCGCGACCGCCTGGGCCTTGTAGGTCTCTTCGTGCCAGTTGGCGTAGAGCTCCTTGGAGAGAACGCTCTTGAGATAGTCATCCAGATCGACGTCATTGATCACGTCGAACTTGCCGCTGGCGATGGGGACCAGGCGATACTGGCCACGATACGCGCGATCGTTAATGCGAAGCTGTCCCTCGACGGTGGGGCGGAGGACCAGCTCTCCTTTGCCGAGATTCAGATTGCCCGCGTGCCAGCCGCTGTCGTCGAGGCGAACCGGGATGAGAGTATTGGCCGCGACATTGATCTGCCGCTCGGCCGAATCAGCGCTGCGATAGATGAAAGGCCCGGCGGGCTTGAGCGTCACCTGCTCCTGCCCCTGCATGAGCCGAACTCGTATCAGCCGCCCGGAGATTGGAACCGCCGAGTCCTGCGTTTTGGGCGTGCATCCCCAGGGCGCGATGATCAGCAATCCGCCCAGGGCAAGACAGCCGGCGAGAATCGACCAGAGCGTGATGGAATAGCGAAGACGATCGAGCAGGAGGCGTGTGAGAATCCGCGCAAGCGCAATGGCGCGGCGAACATCCCTGTGTGCTGGTCCCATGGCGTCCCTGCCATTTGGATTGATTCATTGAGTGATCGAATCAATGATTCAATCTTCAAGTTTTCTCAAACTCAGCCCAAACGTTCCCAGTTGCTGCTTGATCTCATTGAGGCTGGTCTGGCCGAAGTTCTTGCATCCGAGCAATTCGGCCTCGGTTCGGGCGGCCAACTCGCCGACCGAATTAATGTTCAGTCGCTGAAGCGCCTTTCTGCTGCGGACGGACAACTCCAGGTCCGCAACAGTCTTGGCGGTGATTTCCGCCGGAATATTGCCCAGGGCGACAGGAGGCGGACGGCGGGGGGGGCCCTTGGGATCTTCCAGCGCCTGCCCGAGGCGCAGTCCCTTGG
Organism: Tepidisphaeraceae bacterium; assembly: GCA_041482675.1. Taxonomy (GTDB): domain Bacteria; phylum Planctomycetota; class Phycisphaerae; order Tepidisphaerales; family Tepidisphaeraceae; genus JBGPEF01. Next base: position 18,830 of record JBGPEF010000005.1, read on the forward strand.
AGGCGAGCAGGGCCTTGATTTCGTTGAGGCTGGTTTCGCCAAAGTTCTTGTAGCCCAGCAGTTCCGCCTCGGTGACCTTCAGCAGGTCGCCCAGGTTGCGGATGTTCATCTTCTTGAGGCAGTTTCGGCTGCGGACGGAAAGCTCAAAGTCAGTGATGGGGATTTCCAGGACCGCGCTGCGGCGGTCATCCCGCGTGTCATCATCGTCGAAGAACATCGAGCGGGCCGATTCGACATCCTTGAGGAACAGCCGCGCCCGCTCATGGTTCGGATTGGTCTTGAGAATGGCCTGGAGGCAGCGGTAGGCCTCCTCGTAGTGGTTATTGTCCTCGTAGAGGACGGCCAGGTTCATGAGGGCATTGATGTGCACCGGCGGACTGGTGCAGATGCGCTCATAAAGCTCGATCGCCTTGGCATCGTCGGCCTGACGGTCATAGAGCACGGCCAGCCGGAAGCAGGCCTGCTCGTGATCGGGGTTTTCGTGCAGGGTCCGCTCATAGAAGTCCACGGCCCGCTCGTGCTGGCCATTGACCTCGGCTTCCTGCGCCTTGCGAAAGAACTCTTCGGCCGCCCGCTCATTGATGGTTGCAACAGCAAGTTCGCTCATAGGTGTTTTTGTTTCCCCGGATTTCCCGGATTGTCAAACCGGATAGTTTATGGCATCCCGGGGCAGAGTTCAACGGTCCGATGCCAGCCGGGCCCCAGCGGCCAGGGCAATCGCATGTGGCCTTTTCCCGCCGATGACAGGAGAACAGCAGCATTCATCGTCGAAGAAAACCCTCACCCCGACCCTCTCCCGGAGTAGTGAGGAGAGGGAGTAAGAGGGTCACATGCGATTGCCCTGCCCCAGCGGCAGGAATTGCGCCTCGGGGACGGCGACCAGGGCGCGTTCATTTCGATTCGGGTTGCCGCGACTCTTCGCTTCCTTCATAGACAGCCAATTCTTCGTGAAGACGGGCGATCATCTTTCGGATGCCGGCTTTGGTGAATCCCTTGGTGGGGATCGGCTGCGTCTGCTGCAATCGGCCCAGCCGTGCCTCGATGCTTCGCAACTCCTCCTGCGCTTTTTGGTATTCCGTGGCATTAGCGATCATAGTTCGATCTCCGCAGGCCCTTGCGGTGGCTTCGCGCGTTCGGCTGAAAAATTGGCGAGCGGGCCACGCAATGATACTTTAATCGACAAGGCGGACTCAGTGTCACGGATACTACCCACCCTCTTTCAGGACGAAGCTGCGGTTCTCGCAGTCTTCGATCCTAACAACGGCTACACACTTGCCACTTTACATGCGATCATCAAGCGAGCCGGACCCCTTTCGGCTGGCATTCCCGTGGACGCGAGATTCGCGCCGATTCTCGCCATCGCAGACGCATACACTGGGCTTCCGCCTTGGACTGGGTCGCCATGCTACGCGGAGGGTGTACTCGTTCTTCGAATGCGCCAGGTTCCAGAGGGCAATGCTTGTCCGGAAGTTCGTCAAAGGGCGGTGGCCGGTGGGCTTGCAGTTCTGGATCTCTCGAATGAACGGGTTTTCGCACCGCCCGCATTGCAAGCGGAATTCGAGCGCTCGGAGTGGGCTGGACCGGCGCCGCAACGCGGAAGAGATTGGCCCTACGCCGGCTGCTTTCTATCTCATCCAACTTTCGGCAAAGGGCGAGTCTTGGACGTCGGCACGTATAAGAAGAGGCGCGTGTTCGTCGTTCAGTTCGAGAGCGGTAGTCGTACCTTGGATATTGAGTACGGCCTGCCACACGTCAAACCCCTGGATGCAGCATCCCCTTAGAGCTTTATTGCACCGCGTTCGCCGCCAGATCGAGGACTTGCTCCTCGCGTTCGTGAGCAAATTGGTGCGTGTAGAGGTCGTAATACGGCCCGCGGCGGCGGATGAGGTCGCGGTGGGGGCCTTGTTCGGTGATCTGGCCGGATTCGATCACCAGGATGCGGTCGGCGGAGCGAATCGTGCTCAGACGGTGGGCGATAACGAAGGAGATGCGGTCTTCCAGCACTCGTTCGACAGCGGCCTGGATGGCGCGCTCGGTTTGCGTGTCCACGGAACTGGTGGCTTCATCCATGATGAAGATCTGGGGGTTGGCCAATGTCGCGCGGGCGAGGGCGATGAGCTGTTTTTGGCCGGTGGAAAGTCGGCCGCCGCCTTCGCCGACCTGGGAGTCGTAGCCCTTTTCCAGGGCGGTGATGAACTCGTGGGCGTTGACGCGTTTGGCGGCCTCGATGATTTCCTCATCAGTCGCCGAGAGTTTGCCGTAGCGGATGTTCTCCTTGATGGTTCCGCTGAAGAGGTGGGGTTGCTGGAGGACGATGCCGAGCTTGGATTGGAGCCAACGGAGGGAGCGCTGGCGGTAGTCGGCGCCGTTGATGAGGATTTGGCCGGAGGTGGGCTCGTAGAAGCGGCAGAGCAGGCCGACGATGGTGGTTTTGCCGCCGCCGGTGGGGCCGACGAGGGCAATCGATTGGCCGGCTTTGACGGTGAGGTTGAAGCTGCGGAGGATTTCCTGGCCGGCGTTGTAGGAGAAGGTCACGTCGCGGAATTCGATGGTGTCGATATGGTCGGCGAGGCCGTCGAGTGCCGCACTGGTCCTGGGGTTCTTGCGATGCTCCTCGATGCGCGAGAGGACCTCCTGGGAATCTTTGATCTGCGGATCGGTGTCGAGGAGGCCGACGATGCGCTCAGCGCTGGCTTGGGCGCCCTGGATCATGGTGAGCATGTTGGCCAGTTCCTGGACGGGGTTTTGGATGAAGGCGGCGTATTGGATGAAGGTGACCAGGGTGCCCAGGGTCATGGCGCCGGCGAGGACATCCAGGCCGCCGCGCCAGAGGGCCAGGCCGACGCCGATGCTGCACACCGCGAGGACCAGCGGGAGAAAGAGAGTGGAGTAGAGGGCGTTGGAGACGGCGTGGCCGTACATGGTGCTGGTGAGGCCGGAGAATTCGACGAGATTTTGCTTCTCGCGAACGAGGGATTTGCTGGTGCGGACGCCGACGATCCCTTCGTTGAAGCCGGCGGTGGTATGGGAGTTCGCTTTGCGGAGGGCGCGCGAGGTGAGCAGCAGGCGGACCTGGAAGAAGCGGCTGATCCACAGCAGCGGCGGGACGATGAGCAGGACGATGAGGGCCAGTTTCCAGTTGCAGATGAGCATGGCGATGGTGATGCCGGTGAGCACGCAGGTGCCCCAGACCAGGTCGAGCAGGGCCCAGCCCATGACACGGGAAAGATTGGAGCAATCGGAGGTCATGCGGGCCATGAGCCAGCCAACGGCTTTTTTGTCGTAGAAGGAGAAAGGAAGCTCCTGCAATTTGGCAAAGGCGGCGGTGCGGATGTCGTAGCTGATGCCGGTGGTGATCCGGCCGGCGACGACGATGAAGGTCCAGATGCAGGTGGCGAGAACGGCAACGGCGGCGAGGTAAGCGAAGCCGTAGCGGAAAACCGGGGCGGATACGCCGTCGAGCTTGATGAGGTCGATGAGGCGGCCGGTGAGCCAGGGGAGGAGGACATCGCAGCCAGCGCAAAGTCCGCCGAGGATCGAGAGCACCAGGAGAAGGCGGCGATAGGGTCTGGCGAAGATGAGGACCTTGCGCCACAGAGCCCAGTCGATGCGGGGGTGGAAGGGGTCTTCTTCGTTTAAGTGATCTTCGGCCATGACTAAGTAACTATCTCAAAAGCCCGTTTTCAGGGTCGCGAACGGCCCGTTTTGGGCCTTTTGAGATAGCCTCTAAGCGGTTCCGGTCAGGGGAAGAAGCCCCGGATGTACATCCGGGGTTCCGATGCTCGTTTCACGGGTTAAATCTTCTTCGAGCGCACCCTGGACTTCCCAGAGTTTTCGATAGAGTCCATCCTGGGCGAGTAGTTGCTCGTGCGATCCGGTTTGGGCGATACGGCCGTGGTCGAGCACGACGATTTTGTCGGCGTGCATGAGCGTGGAGAGGCGGTGGGCGATCACGATAGTCGTTTGCCTGCCGCGGCGTTGTTTCAGCGCGTCGAGGATGGTGGTTTCGGTTCTGGTATCGACAGCGCTGAGGGCGTCGTCGAGGATCAGGATCGGGGCATCCTTCAAGAGGGCGCGGGCGAGGGCCACGCGCTGCCGCTGGCCGCCGGAGAGCGTGACGCCGCGCTCGCCAACCAGGGTGTCGTATTTTTTTTCGAAGGCTTCGATCGAATCGTGAATCGCGGCCATGGTGGCTGCTTCGATGGCCTGGGTATCGGCGGCGGTGTGGCGGCCGAGTTTGATGTTGTCGCGGAGGGTTTTGGAATAGAGAAAAGGCTCCTGCATCACCACGCCGAATTGCGAGCGGATGTATTTGCGGTTCAGGTCCTTCAGCTCTGCGCCGTCGAGGGTGATGGAGCCATTGGTGTAGTCGTAGAATCGCAGGAGCAGATTCACCAGTGTGCTCTTGCCGGAGCCGGAGGGGCCAAGAAGCGCGATGGTCTGGCCGGGCTGGATGGCCAGATTGATGTTTTGGAGAATGGCTTTTTCGCCGTGCGAAAAGGAGAGATCTTTGAAGATGATCTCCCCGCGGGAGCGAGCTTCCGCGGGCACCTGCGCGGGATTGGATTCTTGGGGAGAGTTGAGGATCTCTTCGATGCGGCCGAGGGCGACGAGGGCTTTGCCCAGATCGGAGAGGATGCGGCCCATCTGGCGGACCGGCCAGATGACCATGCTGACATAGGTGACGAAGGCGACGAGGGTGCCGACGGACATTGCCCCGTGGGAGACGCGCCAGCCGCCGACCATGAGGACGATGGCGGTCTGGGCGAGGCAGAGGAAATCGGAACAGGCCCAGTAGCCGGCCATGATCCAGAAGAGGTGGTAGTTGAGATCGCGGTGGGTGCGGTTGCGCTGCTCGAATTTTTCCTTTTCGAATTCCTGTCGGGAGAAGGCGCGGACCACGCGGATGCCGGTGAGATTCTCCTGGAGGACCGTCGTCATCGCGCCTTCGGCCTCGTCGGCCTTCTTAAACGAATCCTGCACGCGCTTGAAAAACAGCACGGCAAAGATGACGACGACCGGGAGCATGGTCATGGAGACGATCGCCATGCGCCAGTCGAGGTAGATCAGGACCGGCAGGACAGCCGCCACGAGAATGGCGCAGCGGGCGATTTCGACGACCTGGTTTGAATAGAAGAGGCGGACGGTTTCCACATCCGAAGTACACCGCTGCACCAGGTCGCCGGTCTGGGCTTTGTCGTGATAGGAGATGGGGAGGTGTTGCAACCTGTCGTAGAGGCGGTTGCGCAGGCGCCGGGCGATTTCCTCGCTGGCGATGGCGGCCCATTTGCCCTTCAGATAAGTGAATCCGCCGGCGATGAAGGTGACGGTGATGACAAACAGACCGGCCAGAAAGATGGGCCAGCGCGCGCGATCATGAGCGATGGATTCGATGATGCGGATGAAGAAACGCTGACTGGCATCGACGGGTTGCCTGCCGATCAGGCCGTCGATGGCGGTGCGGACGATCAGGGGAGAGAGGTAAAGAATGAGGATGCCGATGGACATCGCCACCGCGGCGGCGAGATAGCGGCCGCGCTGGCCGGCGGTGAGATCCCACAGCGATCGGGCTTTGTTACTTTTGCTCGCCATTTCAAATCCAAAGCAGCGCACAGCAGCCAGAATCGCATGCGGGCTTCAAATAATAGTAGGGGAAGAAGAAGCCCGCTCGGAGTTGGTGAGCGGGCTGGTGCTTTTCAGCAGGCCCATCTCACCGCAGGGGACCAAAGCCCCGGGAGATTCGAAGTCGAATGGTGATCATAAGACGGGCCTCCGCCAAATCAGGCGGCAATGTATCGTCGCGATTGGGCGTTGTCCAATCGTTGGAGCCGGCCGTATATAGGATTTGTTGAGGGTGCCCGGCTGGCCTGTGGTTTGCATGATGGGGTGGAGTCGGAGAGGAACCACGTGCATTTGAATGGCAAATCCATCTTGATTCGTCGGACGCAGGACAAGTTGCGGCGTCGGGTGCGGCAACTGGTCGGCAGGCCGGATAACAGCCCGTGGGTGTTTGATCCGCGGCCGGCGAAACGGACCGCCGAGGTCGATTTTGCCTTTGCGCTGGATTACTCCTCGCCCAATTCGCGGCTGATGCGGCTCATGCACGAGGCGATGAGCGCCTATGGGCTCTCGTGCCAGCTCGTGAACAATACCAACGTGGAGAAGCTGCTCGAGGAGGCGGAGGCCGGCCATTTTCGGCCGCAGGTCTATCTGGATTTGAGCAGCCGGCCGGATGATCCGTTTGAAAAGCTGCTCTATGCGGCCCATCGCGCGGGGGCGCACACCATGCGCAATCCGGAGCACACGAAATGGGTGCTCAAGTCGCAGTCGCATCCGCAACTGCTGGCGGCCGGATTGCCGCTGCCGCCGACGGTGATACTCAAGAGCGGTGAGCCGGATCGGGATCTGACGGCGGAGGAACGCGCCGCCATCGGGGAGCGGGCGGTGATCAAGCCATCGTTCGGCGAGGCGGCCAAGGGGTGCGTGGTGGGAGTCGAGCCGACCTTGCAAAACATCGCCAAGGCGCGGGATTACGAGAGGAAGTTTGACTGGCTGATTCAGAAGATGATCACCTGGACCCGGCTGGGCGATCGGCCGGCGTATCTGCGGGCATACAACGTGTGCGGGCATCGCACGCTGATGTGGTGGGCCCAGGAGAATTCGCCGCGCGCCTACGATTTGTTGAGCTGGGACGATTTGAGGAAATACGACCTGATGGGGGCGGTGGATATCCTCGACCGGCTGGCGGATGTGACGGGGATGGGTTTTTTCTCGACCGAAATTGCCATCACGAAGCAGAGCGGGCCGGATCGGTTTGTGCTGATCGATTATGTGAACGATCAGTGCGACATGGACCCAACCGACAGCCCCTATTCGCCACCCGAGCCGTTTTGCAGGTTTGTGTGCCAGCGGCTGGCGGAGTTTACCTATCGCAAAAAGCAGGGATTGGCGGAGTCGGATTATCGAGGGCTTTTCTTTTTCGATGGCACCGAGGCGCCCACGGCGGCTGGCGCTGCATCAGCTTGATTAGACTGAGCAGTGCTATAGACTCATCGCCAACAGCAATGGCAGCCGAGGCGCAATCCAACCTCAACCCGCTGATTGAGTTTCACGCCATCGGCCACCAGCGGTTTCCGCCGCCTTATCCGGCATCGCGCAACATTCCCGACTGGTACAAGGACCTTCAGACGGAATGCACCACCAATGACCCGGATGCGCCAGTGCTGCCCACGATCAAGCGCTGTCCGCCGTTTCTGGAGGCGATCGCCTCGGGCTACATCATTCCGCTGGCGGACGATATTCAATTCACGACCGATGCACGCGGAAACCTGACCTTTACGTGCAGGAACGACATCGTTCACACGCACAATCCGGGGCAGTACAAGGGGACGCCATTTGGTTCAAGAGTCATCGTCAAGTTCATCAATGTGTGGATCATCAGAACGCCGCCGGGATACTCGACTCTACTGGTGCAGCCGATGAATCGATTTCACATTCCGTTTTTGATGCTCAGCGGCGTGGTGGAGACGGACAACTGGTATCTGGAGATCCATTTCCCGGCCATCTGTCAGTTGCCGCCCAATACGCAATATCTGATGCCGCGCGGCACGCCGCTGATGCAGGCAATCCCATTTCGGCGAGAGCAGTGGCAATCGGCCGCAGGTGAGGCGGAGGGAGAGGTGCGGGAAAAGGCGCGACTCGGATTGGCGGGGAACCTGCACGTCTACAAGGACCAGCACTGGCGGAAGAAGAACTTTGGTTGATTGGATCAGGCGGGGAGGATGTGCCAGTTGTAGCGCACCGACATTTCCAGAAGCCCACCGATGATACCGAACAGGCAGACGAACATGGCGCCCAGGATCTGCGTGTCCTCGATTTTGCCCTTGCCGGTGACGGTGCCGACGATGCAGATGATCAGGCCGACTGCGCCAAGGACGAACGGCAGCGGCGAGAAGAGGAATGAGCCTTCCAGGCCGAAGCACGCGGCCAGGAAGATGGCCAGGCCCAGGAACGCGGCGGCGATGCCCATGCCAGCGCCGACGAGGATAGTGGTTGAAGGCCCGTGGCCGGGAAGGGCGTGGGCGCTGGGGGAATGCGTTTCACTCATGGCGAGGTAATATACAGGCGGGAAAGGGCAGGGCAACTGGGTGCGGTAAATGGGCGTGGACGCGAATAAGCCCCGCATGTGCATGCGGGGTTCCGAGGGCAATAGAGAAGCCCCGCATGTATATGCGGGGTTCCGTTATTTTGCCGGAGCGGGCGTCTTGGATTCGGGGACGCGGAACTGGATCTGGCAGTGCTGGCACTTGACCAACTTGCCGCGGACCCCGTCGGGGACGACCAGCAGCTTGCGGCACTTCAGATTGGGGCAGATCAGTTGTACGGCCATAGTGGAAGGACTCCCCTGCATTATCGGCCGATAGTGTGCAGGGCTTGAATCGGATGGGCGTGGGTGCGGATTGAGCCGCGATTTGCGGGGCAATCAGAAGGGGCGGTCGATGCGGGCCTCGCGGCGGAGGTCGATTCCGGGGCGATAATCGACTTTCAGGCTGGTGGTCGCGGCGGAGCGGACCCAGTCGAGATAGCCAAATCGCCAAAGATACGCAAAACCGACCAGCAGCACTCCGAAGAAAAAGAGCATGTCCACCACGGCCACTTTGCGGACGTCGAAGATGGTTTGGCCCAGTTGAGCGGCCAATTCGCCGGCGCTGCCAAACGTAACGGCCCAGGGATAAAACAGGGCCACTTCCACGTCGAAAATCAGGAAGACCAGGGCGACGATGTAAAAGCGGAGGTCAAACTGGACCCAGCTCGAGCCGATGCTGGGCTCGCCGCATTCATAGACGGCGGACTTTTCGGCGTTGGGGACATACGGGCGGACGAAGCTGCCGACGGCCAGGTTGATGAAGACGAAGGCCGCGCCGAAAGCGACGAAGATGGTGATCGAGAGCAGGATGCCCATCGCGGGAAATATTAGGGGAAAGCGGCGGGGGGGACAACAGCATCAGCTCTGCTTAGGACACTTCTCAGGCAATTTGCTCCATAGGCGCCGGACTCGGCTCGGCGAACGATTTTTCGAGCCGCTTCCGCAGATATTGACCGGTGTAACTCTCCGCGATCTCGACGATGTCCTCGGGCCGGCCTTCGGCGATCACCCGGCCGCCGGCATCGCCGCCGTCGGGGCCCATGTCGATGATCCAGTCGGCGCATTTGATCACATCCAGATTGTGCTCGATGACCAGAATCGTGTTGCCCATGTCGGCCAGGCGATTGAGGACGTTGAGGAGATTGTGAATGTCGGCGAAGTGCAGGCCGGTGGTCGGCTCATCGAGGACATAGAGCGTGTGGCCGGTGGTGGATTTGCCAAGCTCGCTGGCCAGTTTCACGCGTTGCGCCTCGCCGCCGGAAAGCTGCGTGCTGGGCTGGCCGAGGTGAACATAACCCAGGCCCACATCGTTGAGCGATTTGAGCATCTGCTGAATGCGCGGGAAGTTTTCGAAGAACGCCAGCGATTCTTCCACGGTCATCTTCAGCACATCGGAGATGGTTTTGCCGCGATAGTGAATCTCCAGTGTCTCGGCGTTGTAGCGCGTGCCGTGGCAGACTTCGCAGCTCACATAGACATCCGGGAGGAAGTGCATCTCGATGCACTTGGTGCCCTGCCCCTGGCAGGCCTCGCAGCGGCCGCCTTTCACGTTGAAACTGAACCGCCCGGCCTCATAGCCGCGAATTTTGGCCTCGCGGGTCATCGCGAAAACGCGGCGGACTTCATCAAACACGCCGGTATACGTCGCGGGATTCGAGCGCGGCGTTCGGCCGATCGGGCTCTGGTCGATCTCGATCACCTTGTCGATTTTGTTCATGCCGATGAGCTGCTTGTGCGCGCCGGCCTTGATGCGCGAGGCGTAGAGCTTGCGCTTGAGCGCGGGGAGGAGCGTCTGGTTCACCAGCGTCGATTTTCCCGATCCGCTCACGCCCGTGACGCAAATCAACCCACCCAGCGGGATTCGCACATCGAGGTTCTTGAGATTGTTCTCGCGGCAGCCTTTGATCTCGATGAAGTTCCTGTCCGGTTCCAGCGCCCTTCGCTGATCCGGCGGCACAATCGCGCATTCGCCGATGAGATATTTGATCGTCGTGCTCTGGCGATTCTTGAAAACCTCCGGCACCGGCCCTTCGCAGACGACTCGCCCGCCGTGTGCGCCGGCCCCCGGGCCGATATCGATGAGATAATCGGCCGCCCGAATACAGTCCTCATCGTGCTCGACGATGATCACCGTGTTGCCCAGATCCGTCAGCCGCCGCAGCGTGCGAATCAGGCGGGCGTTGTCGCGCTGATGCAGGCCGATGGTCGGCTCATCCAGCACATAGCACACGCCGACCAGGCCCGAGCCCACCTGTGTCGCCAGGCGGATTCGCTGTGCCTCGCCGCCGGAAAGTGAGCCGGTTTTTCGATCGAGCGTGAGATATCCCAGGCCCACGTCGAGGAGGAACGTGAGCCGATTTTTGATTTCCTTGGCGATCGGCTCGGCGACAAGCGTCCCTTCGGCGCCAAGCTTCAGATTCTCAAAAAACTGCCGCGCCCGAATCACCGTCATCTCCGTCACATCATGAATGCTGTAGCCGGGCAGCTTGGGCAGAAACGTGGCACGGGCATCTTGCC
>JBGPEF010000006.1:0-28874 GCA_041482675.1 Tepidisphaeraceae bacterium
AGGTGGTGGCGGCCTGCCATGAGGGGTATCGGAGCTGTTTTTACAGGCAATATGATCGGGCCGCCAAAGAGTGGAAAACGGTGGCGAAGAAGGCGTTTGATCCGGATGCGATTTACAAGAAATGACCGGAGCGCCAGTGGCGACAGCGAAGGCGGGTCGAACTTCGGAGATGGAGGAGAGGCGGCTGGAGGTGTTGCCGCTGAACGCGCTGGACCGCTCGGGCGTGATTTCGATTCTGGTGTGGGCCGGGTGCATTTATCTATTGATACTGCCGCTGGCCGATGTGCTGATTCGCTGGGATTGGCCGGCGGGAGCGGAGATGTCGTGGGTGCGGGGGAGGTTTACGGCGGTCAACGCCCTGACGCTGACCGGTTTCCAGGGGAGCATGCCACTGTCCAAGTTTCCAGCGCTGGCGCGGGGGACGGTTTTCATTCTCACCGTCTTCGGTTCGCTGTTTTCCATGATCATCGGCGGGATGGCGGTGGTGAGAATATTGCGGATGCCCTATGGCGATCGGGAGATCGCGGTTTCGGCAGTGGTTCTATTTTTGGTGTTAATGGCGGCGGGAAGCATTCCGCTGATCGCCAGCGGATATGGCGTCAATAATTCATTCATGCTGAGCGCAAGTGCGCTGGCGAACAGCGGCTTGCATTTTGGGGCAGTGCCGGCGGCGGCGAATTGGCAGACGCATCTGGTGATTTTGCCTCTGGCGATTTTGGGAGGATTAGGGTTGCCAGTGTTGATTGAGTTGATGGCTCTGGTGCGTATGAGGGGTGCGTTGTCGAAATATTCGAGGACGGTGCTGAGCGGGACGGCCTGGGTTTATCTGGGACTCTTTGCGCTGTTGTTGCTGGTGCAGATCGTGGAGTCGGAGTCGATGGGAGGAAAATGGCTGAAGGCTTTTGCATCGAGTTCAGTGACGGCGATTGATAGCCGGACGGCGGGCCTGCCGATTGACGGAGCGCAGCCGCTGGATTTGCCCAGGTCCGGGCAGTGGGTGCTTTTGCTGGCGATGATGCTTGGAGCTTGGGCCGGCGGGACGGCAGGCGGAATTAAGATCAACACGTTCATCGGTCTGGGCAGGGGCGTTTTACAGGGATTGAGGGGCGGGAGCATTGGCCGCCCGGTGGCGTTGGCGGCGGTCTGGGTGGGAATGTATTTCGTGCTGACAGTTTTGTTTTTTCTGATGATGCTTTGGGCCGAACCTGAATTGGGGGCCGATCGGCTGCTTTTCCTGACGGTCAGCGCCCTGAGCAATGCGGGGTTGTCGCATGATCCGGTGTCGATGACCGGGGCGGGGCTGGATCTTTTGGCGGCGGCGATGCTGGTTGGCAGATTGGCGCCACTGGGGATGTTGTGGTGGATGGCGATGACCAGCAGGGAAGGGGAAATGCCCGTGGGATAGAAATCAAGATTCAGAACACTGAAGAACAAATCATTGGGGATCGGGTTCGGCGGCAGTGGCAAGCGGTAGGGTGTCGCCGACGTGCAGCTCGCGCCAGCGGTTCAGTGCCTCGCCCGCCGCCGTGCGGATGACGGGATTTTCGCTCTCCAGGGCAGCACTGAGGGCTTTGACGGAGGATTTGCCAATTTGCACCAGTGCGTCGCTGGCCGCGCGGCGGACCTGAGTATCCTCATCGCCCAGGATTTCCACCAGGGTGGTGACAGCGCGGGAATCTTCGATCCGCCCCAGGGCCCGGGCAGCGCACTCGCGGACAATGGCGTCCAGGTCGCTGAGAGCGGCGATAAGGCCATCGCATGCGCCGGTGTCGCCGAGACAACCCAGCCCGCGGGCGGCCTGGCGGCGCGTGGCGACATCTTCATCACGCAGGGCATCAAGAAGCGGCAGCACAGCTCGAGTATCGTGCAATTCGGCCAGCGCGGCCGCGGCATTGTTGCGGACCGTGTTGTCGGAATCGCGGAGTGCAATGACGAGTGGTTCGACGGACTGTTTTGGCTTGATCTCGCCCAATGACCAGGCGGCCTCGCGGCGGACTTGCGGGAAATCATCGCGAAGGGCAATGATCAGGGCACGGGTGGCGCGGGGCTTGCGCAGTCGGCCGAGTGCCCACGCGGCGGAGGAGCGCACGTCGGGGTTGGAATCGGTCAGGCCATCGAGAATTGGCGAGATGGCCCGTTGGTCTTCCATCAGGCCGAGGGCTTCGCACGCGCCCCGGCGGACGAGATAGTCATCGTCGCAGAGTGCAAGGAGGAGACGATCAAATGCAGGCCGGCCGACGCGCCACAGGCCGAGCATGGCCGCGCGGCGGACGTCGGCATCTTCATCTTTCATCGCAGCGATGAGTGCGCCGATGGAGCGGTCGTCGTTGCTGCGGGAGAGTTCCTCCGCACAGGCTCGGCGGGCGCTTGCTTCACCGGTTTCGAGGTCAATGAGGAGTTTGCCGACGTTGGATGGGGATTGCGCTGCGCTGGAGAGCACATTGCCATCGGCCGAAGCGCTCGCCACGGGGGATGCTGCGATTTCATCACCGCAGACACTGGGCACGGCGAATATGGACACCGCCGCCGCAGCCGCCGCAACCAGCCATTCGATCCAGGTCCATCGGAGCATAACAAGCCTCGTGGCGTTTTTGGTCCGCGAAAGCGAACCTTACATCCATGCTTATCGGCCATGCGGGATGGGGATATGACAAACGCGGGTTTATCAAGTCCGTCCAGAGCAGAACTGAGGGCGGGGATTTTAAGATTTGCGGGTTATAGCGGCGGTGCCGGTTTCGCCGGTGGGGGTGGCTTCGGTGGGGGGTTCGACGGCGCCGCGGTGCTGAAGGGCGCGGGCCACGAGCCAGCAGATAGAGGCCCAAACCAGGCCCGCCGACCAGCCGGCCAATACGTCGGTGGGATAGTGAACGCCCATGTAGACGCGGGAGACGCCAACGAGGAACGTGATGAGCAGGGCGACGATGAGGATGTAGATTTTCACGCGCCATTCGACTACCAGGCGGGCCAGGAGGCTGCCCAGGGTGAGATAGGCCACGGCGGCAAGCATGGAATGGCCGGAGGGGAAGCTGGAGGTGGTGACATAAGAGAGGTGGGGGACGATGGAGGGGCGATCGCGGGCGATAATGCCTTTGAGAACGGTACTGATAAGCAGGCCGCCGAATGTGGCGATGAGGAGGAGCCACATGGCGTGGTATTGCTTGCGCATGAAAAGAAAACCGGCGACGACGAAGGTGAGGCCGGAAATGACCGCGACGCCGCCGAGTGCCGTGATGTCGCGGCCGACTTCGTGGAGCCAGGGGGGGCCGATGGGGATGGCGGGGTTGTCGGGGCGACGGAGGGCGCGAATCATCCGCTCGTCGAAGTTCTGAGTATCCTTTTCTTTGACTTCGTCGGCCAATTTGATGAAAGCCCAAGTGCCCAGGACGACGGCGAGGACGGCGAGAAGGACGACGATTTCGCGGCGGCGGATCCAGTCGATGATGCGAAGGAATTGATTCATTGAATCATTGAACGGGGAGAGTGTCGAAGCTCATGATCTCGGCCTCGTAGATTTGCGCGTAGCCGGTGCGGTCGCTGGTGAAGATGACTTTTTTGTTGTCGGGGGAGAGGCGGGGGTGGGCGTGAAGCTGCTGGACATTAAAGCTGGCCCGGTGCTCGGCGAGGATGCGGGGGCCTTCGAGGCGTTCGTAGTTGACGCGATAGAGGCGGATGAGGCGATTGATGGTGTCGGGCCGATGGTCGGCGACGATGAGTTCGAGGGAGTTGCAGTGGATATGGCCGGGGTCGGTGGGAAGGGGGATTTCCCTGGGTTGCTGATTGTCGTAGCGGATCGAGCCCAGGAAATGCTGGCCGCTGGAATTCTGGAGGTGATACGCCAGAGACTCCCCATCGGCGTGCCAGTGAATGGATGTCAGTTTTTCGGCGGGATGCTTTTTTGGGCGGATTTGCCAGGGTTTTCCGCCGCGGAGGTCCAGGCCAAAGAGCGGCTGCTCGACGCGCTCGGGGGGCCCGATGTGGCGGAAGACAATCAAATGAGGTTGGGTGGGGCTGGCGAGGGTGAAGCCAATCCAGTTGCGGTCTTTGTGCAGCTCCTTCGCCGGCCCGCCTTCGATGGGGACGGCGATTATCTTGCTCTCGGGTCTGGCTTCGAAGTATTCGGTGAAGCCTGCGCCCGAGGCGAACAGATCGACGGGGAAGCGATCGGACAGATTATCGTAGAGCGAGGTGGTAACGAAGCGGGCGTCGGCGGTGACACTCGTGAGGGTGGGAATCCATTTCGCTTCGGCTCGATAGATTTGCCGCTCGCCGCTGCGGATCAGGTCAACAGCGACGAGGTTGTTGCCGCGCCAGAGATAGGCTTCGGGTTTTTTCGGATTGACGGACGCGAAGAGCAACGGTGTTTCGGGCGGTTGGTCGGAGTCGGTGTGCTGGGCGATTTGGCCGGTGGCCAGCTCGATGGAGTAGAGATTGGTGCGGCCGCCGCGATCACTGGAGAAGAGGAGCTTCTTGTTGTTGTCCCACCAGCCGCTGTTGGTGAAATGCAGGTGATGATGATGGCATTTCTGGTTGGTGAGCTGGCGGAGGGAGCGATTCCCGCGGCGGTCGATGTAGGGGCGGATTTCCGGCGGATAGTTTTTGAGGGGCACGAGTTGGATGATACTTCGGACAGCGCGGAATTTCACCGCGGAAGCGCGGGGGCGCACCCACGAAAAGATTATTACTGGGTGAGAATGACTTTGAGGATTTTGAGCCGCGATTCGGCTTCAGTGACGGCGGTTTTGGGGGCGAGGCCGATTTGGACCTGCTGAACGGCAATTTCGAGATCGGATTTTGCGGCGTCCTGGGCGGCTTCGGCGATGCTGCGGAAGATGGCGACTTTGCGTCGGGCGGTTTCGAGGTTTACCTTGGCGATGCGGGTCTCGGCAATATCACCCTTTTCCTGATTTGCGTGCAAGCGGACCTCCGCGATCTGTAGATTGCCTACGGCATCAACGTAGCTGTTTGCGAGGCTTACCAGATCGAGCTGGGCGCGGCCGCCGAAGTCCATCGCATCGCGATCGGCGGGGCGGGGATTTTTCTTGGTGACCCAATCTTTTAGCGCTTCCCTGTCGTCGAGTGCGGCCTTCTGTTTGGCGGCGGCCCGGGCCTTTTCGGCGGCGAGTTGATCTGCACCCATCTCTATCTCGCGCCGGACTCGCAGCTTTTCTTCGATGGTTTGTTGTTTACCGGTGATATCGGCCGCTCTGGCATCATTGTCGCGGGCTTTCTGGAGCAGCAGTTGAATCTGCTCTTTCTGCGCTTCGAGCATCTTCAACTGGGCCATGAGCTGATCCTGCTCCGCACGAAGTTTGGCCAACTCATCATCGCGGTGGATGGCGGCGGCTTTCTCGTCGGCGTTCCTTTTGTCGAACTCCTTTGCAGCGGTTTCGTCCGCCTGGGCATTGGCGCGGCGGATGCCAAGTGCGCCGGTGGTGAGAATCAGTGCGACAATGAGAAGCGTGGAACAGCTCAGACGCCAATAGAGGGAGCATTGGCGGTCCAGGGGTCGGTTGGTTTGGACGAGCATCTGCATTCTCCTGTAAAGGTCGGATTTCGATTGAAACAATCCCAGCGCGTGACTGGAGAGAGCGCTGCGCTGGAGGCGGTCTTTGGCGAGGGCGAGAAGGTCGGCGACATAAGTTTCGCGCGACGAAAAGGCGGCGGCGAAATCGTCGGCAATCAACTCGCGGGCGAGATTGGTGCGGCGTCGCAGCCACCAGTAAAGCGGGTGAAAATAAAGAATGGGAAAGAGGAGGTTAAAGAGGAAGTGGCCGAGGGCGTCGCGCTGCGAGATGTGGGCCAGCTCATGCAGGAGGATATGCCGCAGTTGAGTGGGATTATGAAGGTTGCGCTGGGGAAGGAGGATGGTAGGGCGGAAGAGGCCGAAGGAGAGGGGGCGGTCGCAATCCCGTGAGATGCGGACGCGGATGCGCGAGTGGGTGTTGAGATTGTTCAAAAGAGTCGGATCGGCGGGGCCGGAGCGCAGGAAGAGGCGACGCAGGAGAAGTTGGCCGAGAAGACTGTAGAGCGCGCAGGCCAGAAGGCCGCAGAGATAGAGGGCAGAGAGGAAGCGCTGCCAATTGATGTTTGATGGGGCTGGGATCGGCGGCAGGGGCTCGATCTGGTTGGCAGAGGTATTGAGGCGCTCCAGCGGGAGCGGCGGATTGGTGAAATCTGGATTGGGATACTTGAAGACTTCGGCGGCGATGAGTTCATCGCCGGATTGGAGAATGTATCTGGGCGCAGATTTTGTGGGCGGCGCTTCGTGTTTGAGCGAGAACCGCGGCAGTGGGATGCACGCGAGGAGGAGCCAAAGCAGGCAGAGAAGCCTGGTGGATTCGGCAATGCGTTGACGATGGATGGGTTGTTTATGGAGCGAGACGAGAAGAGTGGCCAGTGCGAGGAGGAGAGTTGTGCCCAGCAGCAGCATTGGGCCATGGTTGGTGAGAAAATCGAGCAGGATTTTCATCTCGCACCCCTTTCGCGCCTCTTTTCGGGATGTTTTGTATTAGAGCGCGCTTCCCGAAGAAGAGTTTCCAGTTTTTCCAGTTCTTCGGGTGTGGGCTGGCGGAGGGAGAGCACGGATTGGACGAGCTGGTCGATCGCGCCGTCAAAGACGCGATGGAGAACGCGCGAAACAAGCTTCTGCTTGGTGGCGTTATCCTGCGGGATGGGCTGATAGATGAAAGTCCGGCCTTCGACGCGATGTTTAACCAGTCCCTTTTCTTCCATGGTCCGAAGAAAGGCCTGCACGGTATTCTGGACGATCGGCAGCGACTTGGACATCTCCTCGTAAATCTCGCGCACCGTCGCCTGGCGTCGCGACCAGAGGATTTTGAGAATTTGCAGCTCGCGTTCGGTGGGTTCACTGGGCATATGGATCATCACTTAGTTAACTAAGCTTAAATAGACAATTTACCGGAGTCAAGCAAAAAAAAGCGCGCGCACGATGCCCACGGGCGCGGGCGAATCAGTCGAGAAACGGCGAGCGCGGCGATTTGAGGCGGAGCGATTGGGTGAGCAGCTCGTCGGGCGTCGGAGAGGTCTGGATGTCGGTGCGGGTCAGCGGCGGGCGGCGATTGAGTACGTCTTCGTACATTTGCAACATGCGCGGGAGAACGGCTTCGAGGCTGTATTTCTCAATGATCATCTGCTCGCCGGCTTTCCCCAGATGTCGGAACGCGGCCGGGTCCTTCAGCACTTCCACCGCCTTAGTTGCGAAATCCTCCGGTTGAAAAAAATCCGCCAACAAGCCGTTCTCGTTCTCGCGGATCATTTCTTCGATCGGCGGCGTGCGCGAGGCCAGGACCACAGCGCCACAACTGAGCGCATCCATCATGCTCCAGGAGAGAACGAAGGGGACAGTCAGATAAATGTGCAGGTCGCTGCTCGCCAGCAGTCGGCCCAGTTCCGGCGGGGTAAGCCGGCCGGTGAAGATGAATTTGGACATGTCGTACTTGTCGCGCGCGAGTGTCCATTCCTTGAACGACTTATAGCCCGGAATGTAATTCTCATCCCCGCCGTATGCGATGCGGTCGGTGCCGACGATGAAGAAAAGGACGTTGGGATATTGCTCGTAGATCAGCTTCGCGGAGCGCATAAAGATGTCAAAACCTCGCATCGATTCGAAGCCGCGGGAGACGTAGGTGACGATCCGGGTATCCGGCGGGACATCGATGCCGCCAATGGTGCGGGCAGTCCGCTTGGACGGAGGGGGACGCAGCGTATCGTCGTGGCTGTGATAAAAGCCGCGGTCCACGCCATCAAAAATCACATCGAGCTTGGGCAAATACTCCGCCGGGAACCGCGATTTCTGGAATTCGGTCGGCGTATACGCGCCGTCGCAGTTTTGCAGATCGAGCAGGATCATCGCGTTGCGGCAATAGGAGCGCAGATAGTTCTCCTCGGGGACTTCCCAGGCCAGGTCCTTGCGCCAATCCATGTCGCTGAGCGGGTCGTGGGCTTTGTAGTAATACTCAAAGAAATTGAGAATGGGACGGTCCCGATAAAGCTCGCGCAAAAAGAGGGTCGAGCCAAAACCGCTGTGGCCGACGATCAGATCGGGCTGAAGATGCGGCAGCGCTTTTAAAGCACGGTAAACGCCGTCGGTGTGCCAGACCGTGTTTTCGAAGGTCCGCGAGCAATAGTGGTTTTGCTTGGTAGCGCCGCCGGAGAGCTTGTAGGTCACTTTATTGATGCCGTCCACCATGCCGGCCGGCGTCTGGCTGATAAAGGAGCACTCCCAACCGAGCTTGCTGACCAGATGGCGGGCGATATGGCCGAATTGAGCGGGGAAATTCTGGTGAACGTAGAGAATGTGCATAAGAAGCAGTCAGAATTCACAGGTCCGCAAACAGAAGCATAGTAGTGTGGATTGTGGGGGTGATGTCAACCCAAACGCCTGCGAGGGGTGGCCCGGCAAGGTCCGGAAAAAGGGGAGTTTTTATTTCTTCGTCACAAGTAGCGCACCCGGTCTAAAGCTTGCAACCGTCATGACGATATAGAAACAGGATCGAGCGGCGCGGGATCGCTTGAAGACCTTGAAGCATCATCGCAAATTGCCGCGGAGATCGGGAGAGATTGATGAGCACCACCAAAATGAAAGACGTGCTGACAACGGGCGAAGTGGCCAAAATCTGCAACGTCGCGCCGCGCACAGTGAGTAAATGGTTCGATTCCGGCGCGCTGCGCGGATATCGAATTCCCGGCAGCAAGGACCGGCGGATTCCGCTCAACCAGCTGATCCGGTTCATGAAGCAGCACAACATGCCCCTCAATGGGCTGATGACCGGCGCCACCCGCGTGCTGATCGTGGATGATGAGCAGGATATCGTCGAGGTGCTGGAAAAAATCCTCGAGGATGAGGCAAAATACGAGGTCGAAGTGGCCCGCGGCGGATTCGAGGCGGGGATCATCGCCGAGCGGTTCCGGCCGCACGTTCTGCTCCTGGACATGCACCTCTCAGACATCGATGGAAGAGAAGTGGCCCGGCAGGTGAAGTCGAATCCCGATTTGCAGCTCACCAAAGTTGTGGCCATGAGCGGCAAGATGACGGATGAGGAATCAAAAGGCCTGGTCAATGGCGGGTTTGACGGTTTTCTCAAAAAGCCATTTCACGTGCGGCAGGTGATCGAATCGATCGAAGATGCGATGGCCGTCGTGTATTGAGATGGATGGCGGACAAGAATGTCCGCCCCACCAGCACTGCCCGATCTGCCAAAAAAACAATAATTGGTTCGTGAGGCCGCTCCGGAGGGACGGCCTCTTTTATTTGTAGGTCCAGCTGTGCCGGACGCAATTGAGATGATGCCCGGCACAGCCGGACCTGCAAGTTAGAAGGCAATCTCAAGGCTTTTGATCGCGGCGGGGGGCCTTGTCAGGAGTGCCTTGGCCCGGAAGCGTATTCGGCCCACCAGGCCCGCCGGGACCCCCCGGTGGGCCTTCGTGGCGATGGGGGTGGTCAAAGAGGCCCATGCCGCGTCCTTCCAGCTCGTCGCGATACCGCTCGTCGATGTATTGATCGGGATTGCTTTTAACGCCGGCGATTTGCTCCTCTTCCTGCTTCACATATTTTTTGAACCGCTCCAGGCGGACCGTGCGCTCGTCAAGCTGCACCTTGACCATTTCGGCCACCGCATTGCGGAGCCGCAGGCGGTCCTGGTCGCTGGCCCTGCGCGGGCCGCCGGCGGCAACGATTTCCCAGCGGATGGCGAACACCTCATCCTCGGCCTTAATCAGCTTTTCGCGGAGCTTGCGCAGCTCGTCGTTGTCGTCGCGATTGATCCATTGATTGACGCGATAAAAGGCGATGATGCGCTCGCGGAAGATTCCCTTGCGGTCCTCATCGAGGCTCTGGTAGGCATTGAAGCGGTTGGGGGACATCTTCTCCAGAAAACTGAGAGCGCTGTTGAATTCCTGTGGATCATCGGCCGGTCGTGAGGTGGGACGCTTAAACGGCGGGCCGGGACGGTTGCTCTTGCCGCGTTGAGTCGCGGGTTCGCCGAAAGCGGCCAGGGGAATGAGACAGAGCGTGATGAGAAGGATGCGCTTGATCATGACACACTAATAGGCATTGGTCGAATTATCCATTGGTCTGCAAAGCCGCCGGGTCTTCGGTTTCTTCGAGTTCGACTGGATGATCGGCGTCATCGCCACTGAATGATGCGAGAAGAATCCGCTGGAGATGTTCCTGTGCGAATTGGTCGCGGTACATGGGGACTTCATCGTCGTAATGCGCCATCCGCGAGCGATCCTGCTCCGGCAGGTTGGGGGTGAGGTCGATGACGCCAACGCCCCACAGGCCCAGGACAATGATAATCATGGCCGCCACGGCGGCGACGGGATAGACCCATCGCGGCCAGGCGCGGAAGCTGCTGGCTTCCAGTTGCATGGGAGCGCGAGTCACCAGCTCGAGTTGAACGCGGCGCATCTCGCGGACGACGCGCCGGGTGGAGATCTCCTGCGAGGTCCTCAGCGGCGTGGCCGCATCGAGGGCTTCCAACCCCTCCGCCACTTCGCTTTGTAACGTTCGCAGCGATTCGAGCTCGTGCCGCAGTGAGGCGTCGGTGGTGAGGATGCGCTCCAGCTCAGCGCGATCCTCGGGCGATAGCTCGTTGGCCAGATACAGGAGCAGAACCGGTTCCCGGTTATCCTGAAGTTGATTGGCTATGTCTGCCATGTTCCACCTCGCTCATCGTTCCATCAACTGCTTGAGCTTCAGCATCGCCTTGTGCATCCGCCCCAGGGCCGTATTTAAGGGGCATCCCAGCATCTGGGCGATCTCGACAAACTTGAGGTTGCTGTAATAACGCAACATCAATACCTGTTTTTGGGACTCGGGCAACTGGTCGATGGCCCGGCGAAGCTTTTCCTGCTGCTCGGTGGCCTCGAGTCCGTGGCCCGCCTCCGGCGCCTCGCTTTCGGTGATCAGCCGCATTCCTTCTTTGGCCGCCCGCTCGCGTCCCCAGGAGCGCCAATGATCGTTGGCCTTGTTGGTGGCGATGCGGAAGAGCCAGGCCTTGAATCCGCCGCCCGCCGCCGCATCAAACTTTCCGACATGCTCCAACACGCTAAGCCAGGTCTGCTGATGCAATTCTTCGGCCAATTGTTCGCTGCGGCAGAGGCGATGGAGATATCGGACCAGCGCCTCGCGATAGCGGCGAACGAGCTGCTCGGCGGCCTGCATGTCCCCGCCGCGCAGCAGAGTCACCAGCGACTCATCGCTGGCGGAGACCGGAGAATCCGTCGGTGCGACGCTATTGGGCATTTCGGTCCGGTCGTCCTCTGTTGCAACGGGCCACGGCGGTAAATATTGCGGTGGCGAGGGGGTTACAAGCAAGTGAAAAACGAATGGCCGGCGGGCAATGGCGCGGCGCAGGGGCTTGTGGAGACTGAGATTAGCGTCAAAGGCGGGCTTGGGCGTTGGATGGGTTGGGCAAAGGAGGAATTTGGGGAGTGGGGGGAGGCGAGTTGGCTCATAGGAGGTAAAGAGTGTGAAAAATGTGAATTTCCGGCGTGGTTGTGGGATATTAATGGTTGTGGTTGCTGAGTTTGCACTTTTCACGCTCATTCACATCCCCCCTCTCTTAACATCCAACGTCGCCGCGGCCCAACGGGCAATCAAACAGGAATAATATCTACTAGTTTGGTAAATGTCAAGGGATCGAGGCGCGGAAAAAGCGCAATTCAAGTAGCGGTGAGATCACAGGCAGATGCGACTGGCGTTGGTGGCAGGGCGACGGGTTTGGGCGAGGGTTGGTCAAGCAGTTCGAGAACGCGCTGGAGCATTTGGGCTTGTTGGCGCTGTGGGTTGAAGTTGGCATAGCGCTGAGCGAAGCGTTGGGCGGCCTCGGTGTAGCGCGGATCGATTAAGAGTTGGTCCAATGTGATTTCCATCGCCGCGCGGTCTTTCTGACGGGGGGATAGAGTCTCGCCCGCGCCTAATCTGCAAACGTTCTCGGCCATCAACTGCTGTTCCGCCTGGAGCGGGAACTGAAGGATTGGTCTGCCGGCCAGGAGGATGTCGCAGGTGGTGCCGTGGCCGGCGTTGAGGATGGCCAGGTCACATTGCTGGCTGACTTCGCTCATGTTGAGGCGTTCGTTCACGAAGCGAAGTGTGTCGGACTGGTATCGTTCCTGAATCTCGCGGTCGATTCCGTCGGGATAGATGAGGGTGGGGTATTTTCTGTCGTTCAGTATTTCCAATAGATCGGTAAGGGTTGGAAACGGCTTGAGATAGGCAAAGATGCGCCTGCCATTGGCGGCGGGCCAGTCGGGTGATTTGCCCCCGGAGCCGTTGACCGGTCCCCAATAGGTCGCACCGGAGCGGCCCGGATAGTGATCGAGCTCCTCGAATGTTGTCAGAAAACATTCATCAACTTCGCCATAGAGCTGCCCAAGGCGCTCCAGCGTGGGCTGAGCCCGGTATTTTAGAATTGCGTTCAGGCGCTGTAGAATTCGGTCCTCGTCGCGTTGAGCCTTCGCCGCTTCGTCGGGAGAGACGTCGGCGCGGATCTTCGCAAGCGGATATGTGTCCGGAGGGCAACAGTAACCTGAGCCGATAGGAACCCGCCGCGCCGGAAAACCGCGCGCGGCCAGCAACGCAGCGGGACTGTGGTCGAATACGATGAGGTCTGGCTGAACCAGCTCAAAAAGATTTCGCCAGGCAGCGACCAAACCAAAAATCTCAGCGAAGGTGCCGAAGCCAACGTTGGCAAGGAGATGGGCGAAGGAGGAGCCACGCCTGAATAAACAGGGGCCTTCGCTCTTCGCCGGAGATTGAAGCAGGGAGACGCCGAGCCTGGCATATACCTTGGCCGCGCGTGGGAGATTCCGGGCGACCATGAATATGCGATGGCCGCAGTTGGCGAGCCCTTCTGCCGAGGGTTTCATTCGCAGTAAGTGCCCCAGACCAGCGCCAAGCTGCCATGCGAATAGAATCGTGCCCATGGAATTCGATCCAATGATCGCCGCACCAGCCTCAAGCCGGCGCGGACGATGTAGCCTTCGGATAGACAATCGGGGCGCCGCACTCTGGACATTGCTGCGAACTGCCGCGGAGATCGTAACCGCAATGGCCACATTGGCCGCGACGAACTGCCGCGCGGCGGCGCAGACAGCGCCACAAAGTCCAGGCTGGGGGCGCGAGAAACAGCGCGATAAGCCAGCCGTGATGGACGGACGCCAAGCGTACATGCAGACGGGAGTCCCACTGGTGGCTGAGCGCGAATCGCTGCTCGGGATCCAGGCGTACCAGCTCATTGTCCTGCACCTCGAACTCTGCCGGCTGGAAGATCCGCGTGAAACCAGGCGGCGTCGGTTTCATTTCCTTTAGCATGGACAGTGGCACAACGACCGTCAAATGTGCTAGCAAACCATCGTACCCAGCTTTGATGATGGGACCTTTTTGGGAATACTGCGGATTATTTCCGCCCCGGAGCGCGGGATATCTCCCCGCCAACAACGCATGGGCCACCGCGAATCGCTGGGGGTCCTGGAGGGCCTGCAACAGAGGCGGCGTCACCGCCCCTTCGGTAAATTTTGAAAACTCCTTCCATAGCGGATACTGAGGGGGCCATGCCATTGCGTTCAAGCTGTCATCCCGCGGCCAGGCTGTAATCTTCCACCGAAGATCATTGTTGGAAAGGCGCTGAATGAAATCACGCGCTTGGGGGGCATCTGGAGAGCGCGCGTGTGGTGGCACCATGAGCGAAAGCTTTCCACGTTGCGCATGGAGGGAGTAACACGCCCCGAAGAAGTGAAACGCAACGTCTTGCCCGCCTGTGGCCGCGAAGCTCCGGATTAATGATACGCAGAGAATCGCAGCCACAAGCAGGCACATGACGAAGAGCAGGCGCCAGAATTGCATCTTCGCAGCCATGATGCCTCGAGCGAAGAAAAGGGGTCACTCCTCAATTACCACCTCCGCGACTGGATTTTTGACTTTCTTTGGTCGGCCACGGGGCCGCAAGCTGCAGCTCAGGCCAAGGGCGTCGGCGATCCGCTGCACCCACTCCCTGCGTCCAAATGGCTTGCTTCGGAAAACGCTCTGGCGCAACTCCGCGAGCGTCGATTCCTCTGGCGGCTGGTTGAGCAGTTCCAGCCAGTTGTCCGGGCGATCCACCGGCCAGGGTGCGAGCGGAATCGGCAGGTGGTTTTCGCGGGCGGCCGCCGAGGAGAAGGGCCAATCTTCGGCGCGTTCCACCAGGTCGGCGCGAAAGGCGTTGGCCTCGACATAGCGCAGCACGGTCAGCAAGTGATGGTCATCCTGCACGGGAAAACTTTTGAATCGGCCTTGATAGAGATGCCCGCCGCCGCGGATGTGGTAGTGCTGGTGGTGGCGGCGGACGTGGGTGGTGCAGAGCCAGGCCATGAAGCGGGGAAGATCATCGCCGCCATGGGGGCGCAGGACCAGGTGCCAGTGGTTGGGCATGAGGCAGTAAGCCAGGATATCGATGGGTGTGCGCTGCTGCGCCTGGGCGAGGACTTTGAGGAAGGAGGCGTAGTCGGCGGGTTTGTGGAAGATGGTCTGACGGGCGTTGCCGCGATTGATGATGTGATAGATCAGGCCGGGCATGATTGAGCGGGGAGAGCGGGGCATGAAATAGATTTTAATCGGTGTGGCCGGCGGTGGCGAGAATTTGAGGGGTGACCCCTTTTCTCCGCTTGAGAATTTGAGGGGTGACCCCTTTTCTCCGCACCCCTTTTCTCCGCTTTGAGAATTTGAGGGGTGACCCCTTTTCTCCCGAGAAAAACATTACGCCAGTCGCTTCGACTAACCATCTGTATGAGCTTGTGGGCGTTGATATTACAATTCCAGCCGGGGACCGCCAGCACTTGACTCGGAGCAACATGCGTGGACGGCAGATTGGCACATGGATCGGCCGCAGGGAGGCGGGAGAGGGTGCGCTAGAGGAGGTGGGGGTGGTGGAGGAGAGAAATTGGAGAAGTTGGGTTCGGCGATGGCTCCCGGCAGTGCTGCTGGTGATCGTCATCCTCGCGGTGGGATGGTGGGTCCGGCGTGAGGGGGCGTATCGCAGGTTCATGATGAGTCTGCGCGATGGGAAGGTGCAATACATCGAGTTTCAGCCGTATGCCAATTCACAGTTCGTGACGGTGAGCGATGAGCGGGGCATTCAGGCGGTGGCGGATTGGCTGCGGGATGCCAGGGTCATGGGCCGGCGATATGTCTCGACAGGGCCGGCCGATTGCGAGATGCGAATCGTGATGGAGGATGGGAGCGTCAAGCGGCTTACGCTGGGGGCGAGCGGGCCAACGCGATCGGGGGGAAATCTGGTGCCGGCCAGTTACTACGTGACGGTGAAAGGGGAAGGCTGGGAGCGGGCCGTTTTTGCGGGGGGACTCAGCGGCGTTTACATGCGCCTGCCGGTGACGGCGCAGCTTCCGTTTAGTTCGATTCCGCCTTCGGCGGGGCCGATGCCGCGCGGCGGAATTGTCACCGGCACCGCGGTCGTGTCGGGCGAAGTGGATTTGTCGGCGGCGCAGGCGTTCATGGAGCGGGGGCAATTGGGCCAGGCGCGGCGGGTGGTGTCACGGGCGCTGGCGGGGGATGCGAATAATCCGGCCGCGAAGCAGTGGATGGCGGATGTGAATGCGCGGATACGGATGCGCCTTCCCAATTTGATCAGGGAACTGGAGAGGGGATTGCCGGAGAGTCTGCCGACGCTGGAGCGCGAGAAATACGTTCAGCTTCGCGAGAAGCTGATGGAATTGACGCTGATGATGGAGCCGGGGGATCGAAAAGTGGCGGAGTTGCGGCAGCGATTGAGCAATGGCAGGCCGGAGGCGCGGCCGGAGAATTTTAAGGAATTAGTGCGGCTCGCGGGAGGCGCCAGCGAGCGCTATGGCATCGCGGATTTTGCGTGGAGCCCGGATGGGGCCAGCATCGCGGCGTGCGGAGAGGATGGCAGGGTGCGGGTCTGGGATGTGATAGGCGGTGAACTCATGGCGAGTTTTCCGGCCGCGGTCGGGAAGAAGATTTATTTCAGTGCCGATGGCAGCCGGGTATGGGTGTGGAATGATCAGGGGCGGACATGGTGGGATGTGACAACCGGCAAGCCCAGTGAAGAATCGAAGTTGGCGGACGAGACAACGAAGCATGAATTTGCGGTGAATGTGAACGGGTCGGATGTGGTGGGGATGACAAGAAATAAGGATGGGCCGCCATTAAAGGGGTTGGTCGGCCACGCCGGGGCGGTGACACTCGCGAAGATTTCGCCCGATGGGGATCAGGTGGCGAGCTTTGCAGAGGACAAGGTGTTGAGCATCTGGGGGGAGGGGATTGCCCGTGGCATCGCGGAGTTTTCGCCTTATGAGCGTTTCCGGCGGCTGGAGGAATTGGAGGGGCCGAGCGTTTTTCTGCCGGATGGATCGATTCTCACATTGCGGGTCGGGGCCGGGCCGGCGCCGCGCGCGGTTGAGAAGCTCAAGCCAGAGAGATTTGCAGTTTCCGTCGTGAATCTGCCGAGCATGGCGACGCGGGTTGAATTGGCAGCGCGAGATCAGCGAATGCTCGTGGAGATGCGGGATAAGACGATGGTGGTGGTGCAGCCGGATGTGAAGAAAGTCTATCCCTGCCCAAAACCCGAAGGATCGTGTGGTCGGGCCGCGATCGCCCCGGATGGAAAGACAATCGCAATCGGAAACATGGATGGCTCCGTGGGAATTATCAATCTGGAGACTACAGACCTTGTGGCCAAACTGGTTTGCTCGCCAACGCGAAACCGCAATTGGGCGGCCGTCTCCTACAGCTCGGATGGCGGATGGGTCATGGCATGCGGAATGGGGTTTGTCACTGTGTG
Organism: Tepidisphaeraceae bacterium; assembly: GCA_041482675.1. Classification (GTDB taxonomy): domain Bacteria; phylum Planctomycetota; class Phycisphaerae; order Tepidisphaerales; family Tepidisphaeraceae; genus JBGPEF01. Next base: position 16,821 of record JBGPEF010000006.1, read on the forward strand.
GAATGTGAAGTCGCGGGAGCAGGTGTTTTATTCCGAAAAGGCCGTGGTTGAAGGCGTGGCCGCAAGCTTCACGCCCGATGGGAAACGCCTGGCCCTGATTTATCGCGATGGCGGACTGAGAATGCTCAAGAGCAACTTAAAGGAGGCGGAGGCCGTGGGATGGGACCAGTCGGCCGTCCGGGATGTCACGTTCAGCAGCGATGGGCGCTGGATAGCCAGCGTCAACAAAGTGGGTGAGGCGGAGGTTTTTGATGCGACGGCCGCGGGGGTTACTCATGCGGGGGTGAAAGTGCCGGCGAAGGATCAGGAGGCGATGAGGTTCAGCGAGGATGGGAGCGTGCTGCTGGTGAAGGCGGACGATGGGTCGGTGCGGCTGATTGAGGTTCCGAGCGGGCGGGAGCTGCGGAGATTGACATTGAGGGATAAGAAGGGGTGGTTGGATCTGCCCTGTTCGTTCAGCCCGGATGGTAAATACCTGATTGCCGGCCCGATGGTTTGGGGAGTCGAGTAGGACTCAACTCACGCCTCGGTCATAAGAATGCCACGAAGTTCGAGCATCGCCCGGTGATCGGAGGTCTGCTCCGTGTGCTGGAAGATGTTGAGCAGGTTCCCCAGGATGCGGGCGATCCATTGGCGGTGCGTGGCCGTGGGAAGCATTTCATCGACGCGGGGAACGGTGCGGCCGGCGACTTGCTCGATCCGCTCGAAAGCCTCTTCGCGGGAGACAGCGCGGCCGCCGAAAAACGGGTCGATGAGGAGCACCTTGTCATCAAGCTGCACCCCGGCCATAAAGTGAAGCGGCGCATTTACCCCGACGACCTGAAGGCCGATTCGCTCGGCGATCACCTTGTAAATCAACGAGAGAGTGATGGGCAGGCCCTTGCGGGTCTGGAGGACGGCCGGGACATAGCTGTTGAGCGGGTTGTAATAATCATCGCTGTTCCCGACGAAGCCGAGTTCTTCGAAAAAAACATCGTGAAGATGGGCCAGAAGGGCCTGAGGTGAGCGGCTGCGGACCCGGGAGCGGATGACGGACGAGTATTGGTCAATCAGATCGTCGGCCAGGGCCGGCGTGCAGATTTCAAGATGGTGCATGGCGATGGCCACGGAGGCCCCCAGCAGGCCTTCGGTGGTGTCAATGGCCGGCATCTGCGACCGGAACAGATCATATGCCGACGGGCGGCAATACAGCGGCTTGGGCATGGTGGTGGACGCCCTCCGAGGCGAGTCCATGATAACTCTATCCTCGATTGGGCCGGCGGCAAGAAAAATGTGGATTTGCGCCACGGGGCGTGTGCTAGAATGAGCTTTAAGGGTGGTCATTATGAAACAATCCTATGGAAAAACCGGCGGGTCCGCGGCGATTGAGGTGCTGGAAGGCCGGCGGATGCTGTCGGCGTCGTTGGTGAAGGGGATCCTGCGCATCACCGGGACGGCGGGGGATGATGTGATTCGGATCAGTCGATCGGGGACGTCGATTGAGGTGGATATCAATGGTGTGAGTCAGAACTTCAAAGCCAGCGCGATTCGCGGTGTCAGGATTAGGGCAGGCAAGGGAAACGATTCGGTAGTCGTCGGCCCAGCCCTGCCATCAATAATCTCGGGCGGGCCCGGAAACGATGAGTTAATCGCCGGGAAGGCGGCGGACAGTCTGGATGGGGGAGATGGGAATGATGTGTTGCTCGGCGGCGGGGGGAGTGACACGATCCTGGGCGATGGCGGCGATGACACGCTGGACGGTCTGGGGGGTAATGACAGCATTTCGGGCGGCGCTGGCCGCGACAATCTGAGCGGCGGGTCGGGAAATGATCTGCTCAACGGAGATGCTGGACACGACACCGTCAGCGGCGGGAAGGGGACCGATTTGAGCATCGATCTGGAGGATCGGATTGCCGACCCCGATCAGGCGGATGCGAATTTGAATTTGTTCTTCGGCGCGTTTCCGAATTTTGGAAATAGTCTGTTTCCCAATGGAACGGGTGGCGGGGAAAACTCGGGGAACGGCTCCATATTTGGCGGCGGCGGCTCAATCTTCGGCGGCGGAAACGGGTCGATATTCGGATGAACAAAAATGGCATGGACGCGCGAGGCGCCCATGCCAGATTATTTCAACATCGAGATCAAAGCCGGCTGATCAACAACTCTCGTTGAAAAATCATCTCCTTCGGCAAATCCCCGGCCAGTTTGAGGAACAATTCCTCCTGACTCAGCAGTTCAGATTTGACGTCGGCGTTATCGACGGTCTGCATGGCACGCAGGTCGTTGATGTCGATATCCAGCCCTTCCAGGTCGATGTCTTCCGCCCTGGGCATCCATCCCAGCGTCGTCTCCGCCGCATAAGCCCGGCCGTGGCAGCGGTCGATGATCCATTTCAGCACGCGCATGTTCTCGCCGAAGCCGGGCCACATATATTTGCCCTGGTCATTCCTGCGGAACCAGTTGACGTGGAAGATGCGCGGGCAGTCCTTCATCTTTTTGCGCATCCGGAACCAGTGCACGAGATAATCGCGGATGTTGTAGCCAATGAACGGCAGCATGGCCATCGGATCGCGGCGGACGATGCCCACCTGGCCACTGGCGGCGGCGGTGGTCTCGGAGCCGAGGGTGGCGCCCAAATAAACGCCGTGGGTCCAATTGAACGCCTGATAGACCAACGGAATGATCCGCGAGCGCCGCCCGCCGAAAATAAGCGCGGACACCGGCACGCCATTGGGATCGTTCCAAGCCGGATCCAGCGCGGGATTATTCGTACAGGGCGCGGTGAAACGGCTATTGGGGTGAGCGGCTTTTTTGCCCGTGGCGGCGGCGATTTCGGGTGTCCAGGGTTGGCCGGTCCAGTCAATACATTCTTTGGGTGGCTCGGGCGTTTTGCCTTCCCACCAGACATCCCCATCGGGCAATAGCGCGACGTTGGTGTAAATCGTATTGTGCGACATCGACGCCATCGCGTTGGGATTGGTTTCGGAATTGGTGCCGGGGACGACGCCGAAATAGCCGGCCTCGGGATTAATGGCGCGGAGCCGGCCTTCCACCGGATCGACCCACATCCAGACAATGTCATCGCCGACGGTGGTGATCTTCCAGCCGGCGCGCTGATACTTTTCCGGCGGAATCAGCATCGCGAAATTGGTCTTACCGCAGGAAGACGGAAAGGCGGCGGCGACGTAGGTCTTCTCACCATTGGGGGCATTTGCGCCCATCAATGTCATGTGCTCGGCCATCCAATCCTGCTGATACCCCAGAAAACTCGCGATGCGCAGCGCCATGCACTTTTTCCCCAGCAGCGCATTGCCCCCATATCCCGACCCAAACGACCAGATCGTGTTGTCCAGCGGAAAATGACAGATGTAACGGCGATCGGGATTGACATCGCCGATGCTGTGCAGGCAGCGGGTGAATTCATCCGAGTCGCCAAGCTGTTTCCACGCCAAATCACCCATGCGGGTCATGATGCCCATGGAGATGGCGACGTAGATCGAGTCGGTGACCTGCACGCCGACTTTGGCAAGCGGCGAGCCGATGGGTCCCATCACGAAAGGAATGACATACATGGTTCGGCCGCGCATGCAGCCGGAGAAGAGCGGGCGAAGCTTCGCATAACCGGCCTTGGTCTCCATCCAGTTGTTGGTGGGCCCGGCCATGTCGGGGCTGGGCGTGCAGATGAAAGTGAGATGCTCGCTGCGGGCGACATCGTTCTGATTCGAGCGGTGCAGGTAGCAGGCGGGGAGTTTTTCCTGATTGAGCTTGATGAGCGTGCCAGCGCGAACCGCCTGGTTGATGAGGTTTTGCCGCTCGTGCGAAGTGCCGTTGCACCAATAAACCTGATCGGGCCCGCACAGCTCGATGCACTCGTCGAGCCAGGTTCGTACCGATTTGTTAACGACCAGCTCGGGCGAGGGCTGTTGGACCATCCGCGGAGGCGTGGCGGCGGCCGAGGCGGGCGCGGGCGGCGAAGATTGGAGCTGGGCCATGAATCCTCGATTCGTAGCTGAAACTAATTGGCAAAATGGAGTCCGCCGCGAGCCGGGTCGTGCTGCTCGAAACGCTCCCGCGGGCCTGCGAGGCGACGATCGGTCGCGCTGACCGCTTCCCGCTCCTCCCATTCAACCAAATAGCCGTCGATGTTCAACTGGACGATGCTGCGCCATTTTCCATCCTCCAGCAGCAACTGGCCATGAATCCGGTCCATTGCGTATTCGATCTGAGAGAGCGCCAGCGCGGTTGCGGGCCCCAGCGGTGCACCGTCGCCACTGTGCATGAGCCGCGCCCATTCATCATAGACCGTGCGCCAGGCCGCAAATGCCTCGGTCGGATAAAACTCACCGAATCCCCACGCACCCAGCCAGCGCTTGACCGTAATTCGGCCGACCAGGCAACCATTCAGATATAGTTCCGCCTTCCGGTTCATGGCATTCTCCATTCTTCCTTCGACGATAGCTTCCATCACACGGCCGCAGGAATCTGCTGGGTCTGCTGGCGCCAGGCATATTTCGCTTTAAGCGAAGCGGCCAGATCGGCGAGTGTGGTGGTATTCAGATAATCCTTCAGCCGCTGCCGAATCGGCTTGTAAAGGTCGTGCTGCGGGCAGGGCATGTGGTCGTTGCACTTTTCCAGGCCAACCACGCAACGGTCCATGGTCTGGGGGCCATCGACGGCTTCGATAATCTGCATGATGGTGATCTCGTGAGCTGGTCGGGCGAGGGAGAAGCCGCCGCCGCGGCCTTTGGCGCTGCGCAGCAGGCCGCCATGGACCAGTTTCTGGAACACCTTGGCCATGAAATCACGCGGCAGGCCAGTGCCGGCGACGAGGTCATCGAGCATGATGCGCTGCTCATCGTCGCGGATGGCCATTTCGCTCAGGCCGCGGATCGCGTATTCGGTTGGGCTGCTGAAAATCATGGTGTCGCTCCAATTTCCCTTTTAATGATCCATCTCCGCGCCGGCTTGCGTCAACCGCCAAAGAGGTGGGTCAACAGGGCCACCAGGCGTTTGCGGTTGAGCCAAAGCGGGCTTCGCTTTTTTGCCGCCGCCGGCACGCGGTCCTTGATGGCGCAGTTGGTCGCATCCTTCACGGTCCGCAGCATGGGGTCTGCGCACGCGGCCACGTCGGTGACGGCGTGGAGATGGTGAAACAGGTCACAGTTCAACTCGCACGGGTTGGCGTGGTCGATGCTCCTGCGCTCCGGTCCCCACTTGAGCGCGCAATCGGGGCAGATGTTGGCGCGGGCAGCGCGGATGACCAAGCCGGTGTTGGGTTTTTTGTCTGTCATGGCATGCTCCCTTTCGCGGCGCACGAACGCCTCCCCCATGGGGCAACTATTCAGACTGAGGCCAGTTCTCCGGCGGCGACGGCCTCATCACACCCCAGCTTTGGGGCGTGGGTCATCACCAAAACGGGACAAGGTGTTCCTCTGACCACGGCCTCGGCGGTGCTCCCAAGGATGAGCCGGGAGAGCCGGCCGCGGTTGTGGCTGCCGAGAATGACCAAGTCGGCATTCCATTCCTTGGCGGCTTCTATAATTTCTGCTGGGGCAACACCTTCTCGCATAATCCGCTCGCTGGGGATATTGCCGGCATGCCTCTGGGCATGGCGGAGATAGTGGTCGGCCCGCTCATGCAGGTCGGCAATTCGGTCGGACTCGACAAAGCCCAGTTCCGTCGGATAGGCCAAGACCCGGGGGATAACATGCACAAATGCCAATTCTGCATGGAGTTGCGCCGCCATAGAGGCCCCGGCATCGGTCGCCCATTCCGCTGCCTCGCCACCGTCGGTCGCTACCAATATTCGCCGGAATGTCATATAAACCTCCTTTCAGAGGATAATAAGATCATTATATCCTTTTATATCGGTCAAGCAAGTCCTTATATTGAGCTTTTTATCAAAATAATCCTCATTTCCTGCTTCAGACGGCCGCATTGGACCGCTCCATCCGGATTGTTATGTGGACGAGACGCGCGGCTCGTGGTGTACTATGCCCGTCCGTCAGTCGCCGCAGGATTCTAAACTACACCAGGGAGTTGACATGAAATGGTCGCGCACGGTCGTGGTGTGCTTGCTGGCAGTCATCGCGTGGGGCGGCTGCACTCAAAAGCAGCCCGAGGCCCCAAAGCCGCAGCCAGCGCCCGTCGGAGATGATGTCATCGTGGCGTTTCGCACCAAGCACCCCGACGCCCTGGTCGGCCGCGTCATTGCCGTCCGCCCGGAAGACCGCCTGGTGGCCGTCGGAGATACGCCCGTAACCGATTTTAAACGCGGCGACGTGGTTGTCTTCGTCAGCGCTGGCGATGAGCCTCCCTCCGGCGGCGAGGTGGTGGACATACGCAAGGATACAATCACCGTTCGCTATTCCGAGCCAACCGCCGGACAGCGGCCGCCCAAGGCGGGGGATTTGATGGTGCGGTTCAAAAAATGATCTGATGGAACGGCTTGCTCACCGCCCGGACGCACAGGCACAGGGAAACCATTGACGCTGGCGCAGCACATGACGGAAGAAGGGACGGTCCGGCAGCGGCGGCTGGTCCTCGCCAGCGCCTCGCCGCGGCGGCAGCAGTTGCTGCGCCAGTCGGGTTACGAATTCGCTGTTTTTCCGGCCAATATCGATGAAGATTCGTATCCCAATCTGCTGCCGATCGAATTGGCGCGGCATCTTTCATTCGAAAAGGCCAAGGCGGTGGCCGGACGATTCCCGCACGATGTGGTGCTGGCGGCCGACACGGTGGTGGCCTTCGGCGATCGCGCCCTCAGCAAACCCGAGGATGCCGAGGATGCCCGGCGGATGCTCTCCCTGCTCTCGGGAACGACGCACATCGTGATTACTGGCGTGACGCTCATGCAGAAGGAGAGCGAAGTGCAGCAGACGCGGGCGGTGATGTCGGCCGTGCGCATGCGCGTGCTCTCGCGGGCCGAGATCGATGGCTACATCGCCGGCAAACAGTGGGAAGGAAAGGCCGGGGCGTATGGGATTCAGGATGACGATCCCTTTGTGACCAAAATGTCGGGCAGCCACACCAACATCGTGGGTCTGCCCATGGAAACCGTCGAGAAGATGCTGGCGGAGATGAATATTCTGCCGATTGCGCGAGGATGATCGGACGTTTAATATTCTCGGACTAATGTGCGTTTGCACTTTTCGCGGTGAATAATAAGGTTGAAGCATGCTGCGGGCGTTTTGCGCCATCTTCTCGCTCTTCATCGCCGCCTCCGGGTGGTACTACATGTTCTACTCCCGGGCCGCCAGCCGGCTCTCCGGGATCGAAGATCCCAGCGCCAACAAGGTGCGCGTCTGGCTGCGGCGGGCCAATGGGCTGATGATGTTCCTCCTGGCCATCTGCTTTTTCTCCGGCTTTTTCGCGGTTGACCTCGATCATCCCACGAAAATGACGGCCATCGTGTGGCTGGCGGTCTGCGGGCTGGTGCTGGCGCTGCTGGCGCTGGGCCTGGTGGACCTGCGCCTGACCTGGCGGCTGCGCACCACGCAGCGCCCCGAATTCCCCATCGATAAGCGATCGTGAAAATGTCACAGCGGATCGTCCTTCAGAGCATCATCGCGGCCGGCGCGATCGTCTTCTTCGCGTTTTATCGTCTCTCCGGATGCGCCAGCAATGCGCCCAGCAGCGGACTGCCGACGACGAAGATGCAGATCGGCGCCAAACAGTTCGACATTGAAATCGCCAACACACAGGAGACGCGGCAGACGGGTTTGATGCGGCGCGACTCGATGCCGTCAGACCATGGGATGATCTTCGTGTTCAGGACGGAGCGCGAGTGGTCTTTTTACATGAAGAACACGCGCATCCCGCTGGACATTGTCTTCATTGACAGCGGCGGCACGATCCGGTCGATCCAGCACATGAAGCCATATGATTTGACGTCGGTGGAGCCCGGGGCTGCGATTAAATATGCCGTCGAGTTAAACGAAGGGATGGCCGCGAAGGCGGGGGCGAAGGTGGGGGATAAATTGGTGATTCCAAAAGACGCGCAGGAAACCAAAGACTGAGCGCCTTCACGGTTTCTGCGCCTCATTCCACGCCCGCAGCCAGATGGATTCGGTCCGCCTCACCGCCAGCGCTTGCTGGTACGCTTTCATCTCCAGCACCGTCATCTGCTTCCCCCTGCAATCCCCTTTGAAATGGAAGAACACATCGGCGTTCCACTGGCCGCCTCCAGCATCGCCGGCCCTCGGATAAGCGGCCACGGCGGCCTTGCCAATCAGCGGCAGAGCGTCGTAGCTATACAGCGAAACTTGCAGCGTCGAAGTCCAGGGATCGGGCGAATCGCCCGGGTCATCCACACCTTCCAGTGCCTCGACGAATAACGAACAGAATTCCTCGCGCAATTCGGGATAGTCGTTGTGTTCGTCATCCACCATTCGATATTCGATGTCGCCATGCACGTTTGGAGCCCTTTTCGGATCTTTAATCGCCGGAAAATACGACCGGCTCTGGTAATCCTCCGTTGCGTGATGCGGCTGTGTGTTGTCCTGAAGATAATGCGCCAGATAACCGGCCCATTTCATCGCATGATCATCCCGCGGAAATTTTCCAGGCTCATCCTCCAATCGCTTCCCGCGAAAACAGCGCACCAGCTCCCCATACGAATGCTCCACCGCAAACGGCAGCATCCCGGCCTTCTTGTACCTTGGATCAGCCATGTCCCGCGGGAAATCCTTCAGCGCCGGCTTGTGCGACAAATCACCGGCATACTTCTGCGCTGCCTCATCGCGCATGAACAACTCCACGTCGATGTAATGCAGCTTCTGCTCGCTCACACCGAATGGCTCGATTGGCTTTTCGCGATCGATCATCCCCATCGCATCCGGCATCACCGCCCAGAACGGCAGGCCATCCACGCCGCGGGGAGCAATCCCGACGCGATTCCGCAGCAGATACTCCTTCTCCTCCTCCAGATTCTTCGGCCCACCGCCGATGCCGCGAGCCAGCCATTCCTTCATCGCCGGCGGCGTGTCGGGATTGATGATCAGCCGCTCCGCCGCGATCCGCGTGAGCTGAATGTGCTCCTTGTTGCTCCAGGCGAAGGCGCTGCCGGCGGAAAGAAGGAGCAGCAGCAGCCATGAAAGAAATCTGATCATCGCAAGAGATGATCAGATCGCCAGACCATTAAATCAATAGTTACTTGCCCGGCCGCGGCATCGGATTGCCGAAGCAGATCGTCTTCACCTTGGTGAACTGCGCTTCGGGGTCACCCTTGACGAGGATGAAGATGAGTTCGGGATCACCGGCGGCCGGTTTGTCGCACCAGAAGATCAACACCCCAATTTTGTCGCCAGTCTTCGCGCCCAGGGCTTCACTCAGCCAGGTGACGGCGGTTCGGTTGGCCCGACGGGCGTGGGCAGCATCGTGCATGCCCATTCGATGCTTCAATTCTTCCGGAACTTCCGCCGTTTTCATTATCTCCGCGATGTCGCTGGCCATCGCTTCCGGAGCATGAACGAAATTGAAGGTTCCGATCAAATTGCCCTTGCGCGTCCGCGCCAGCAGCCGCACCGCATCGCCGTTCTTCGAATCAAACATATTGATCGAAGCATCGTCGCTGAGGACCGGCAGCAGCGCGCCGGGATCGCTGTCGCGAAGGGCGGTGGCGAGGTCCTCGACCGTCTTCGGCCAATTGTCCGCCGCGGGACCGTCGCCGCTCGCTTGTCCAACCAGGCCAAATAAAAAACACGTTGATAGTACTAGCCAGCGCATTTCGGCATCCTCCTCGCTCCGTATCGGCCAGATTGGACGCGAGGTGCGGGAAAACGGATCGGTCCATAATAACCCCCGGCCCCGGCGGGCTTATCGGACGCCCGGGCGCGGCTTTTGCTTCTGGCAGTCCATGGCCCGCAGTTATTTACCCGGCCGGCCCTCACGCTTGCTCATGCTGGCGGGCGTCGCGATTGTTATCGCCGCCCTCTATTTCGCCCAGGATTTTCTGATTCCCCTGGCGCTCTCCCTCCTGCTCAGCTTTCTGCTGGCGCCGCTCTGCTCCCGGCTGGAACGATGGAAACTCAGACGAGTCCCATCGGTCATCATCGTCGTGGTGGTGTCGCTGGGGCTGCTGGCGGGAGTTGGATGGGTTGTCACCGGCCAGTTGATCGACCTGGCCAACAAGCTGCCCAATTACCGCGACAATATTCACTCAAAGGTCATGTATTGGCGATCCTCCGCTGGGAATTTCAAGCAGCAGACCCAGGTGCTCCAGGATAGCCTCAAGGACCTGACCGCCCCCAATCCCACCAGTCGGCCCACAACTCAGGATCTCGCCGTCGCGGCGCAATCACCCCAGAGGCCGCTCACACCGCCGGCGGCGCAAGCGGTGCAGAACCTTTCAGGTCCGCCGACGACTCAACCAATCCAGGTGGAAGTCAAGGACCGCGACCCGACGCCGGTTCAATTCATGAAGGACTACGTCGCCCCGTACGTCAGCCCCCTGGCGACCGCGGCCATGGTGATCGTCTTTGTCGTCTTCATTCTGCTTCAGCGCGAAGACCTGCGCGATCGCATGATCCGCCTGGTCAGCCAGGGGCAGATCAATCTCACCACCCAGGCCATGGACGACGCGGCCACGCGAATCAGCCGCTATCTGCTCATGCAACTCGTCGTCAACATCACCTACGGCATCCCCATCGGCATCGGCCTCTGGTTCATCGGCGTCCCCAATGCGATTTTGTGGGGCCTGCTGGCCACACTGCTCCGATTCATCCCCTACATCGGCCCATGGATCGCCGCCAGCGTGCCCATCCTGCTCTCGATCGCAGCCTTCCCCGATTCGCAACATTTCTTCATGACCGTGGCGCTGTATGTGATTGTGGAGTTGATCAGCAACAACGCCATCGAGCCCTGGCTTTATGGCGCGAGCACTGGATTGTCGGCCACCGCCGTCGTCGTCTCGGCCGTGTTCTGGACCTGGCTCTGGGGGCCGCTGGGCTTGCTCATGTCAACGCCGTTGACCGTGTGCCTCGTGGTCATGGGCAAATACGTCCCTCAGCTTCAGTTCCTCGACATCCTCCTCGGTGATGAGCCGGTGCTCGAGCCGCACGTGAAGATTTATCAGCGCCTGTTGGCCATGGATCAGGAAGAGGCAACGGATCTCGTCGAGGAGTACCTGAAGGAGAAGAACCTGATCGAAGTGTACGACCAGGTGCTCATCCCCGCCCTCGGCCTGGCCGAGATTGACCGACATCGCGGGCTGCTGGATGAGCGGCGGCAGAAATATATTCGCCAGAGCATGAAGGAATTGGTCGAGGACCTGGGCGAGCGCTACCGGCTCGCCGATGCCGAGGCGGAGCATGCGTCGGGGGCAAAGCAGCACCGAAACGGCAATGGAAACGGGGATGCGGAAGACCGCAAGGCGACGCCCTGCGCCCTGTGCCTGCCGGCGCGCGACGAGGCCGATGAGATCGTGGCCATGATGCTCTCGCAGGTGCTGGAGCAGTTGGGGTGCGTCGCCAAGTACATTCCCGTGGCCGCCCTGGCGAGTGAGATGGTGCAGACGGTGGAGAAGTATGATGCCCGGCTGGTCTGCATCTCCGCCCTGCCCCCGTCGGCGGTGGCGCATGCGCGTTATCTGTGCAAACGGGTGCGGGCCAGGAAGAAGGACATACCAGTGGTGGTTGGCCTGTGGGGGACAAAGGTCGATCCCAAAAAGGCCATGGCCCGGCTGGCGTGCAGCGAAAACGTCAAAGTGGTGCGAACCCTGGCCGACGCCCGAGCCGAGATCGCCCCGATGGTCGCCGTCGCGGCGGCTGAACCAGAGACGAAGCAGGAGGGAAAGGCGATTGAGTCATTGAATCATTGAGTCATTGCGGGAGCGCCTTCTGGCGCATTGTCAATGATTCAATGAGCCGATGAGCCGATGAGTCAATGATTCAATTCCTCTACCCCTTCATCGCCTCCACGCCACCCATGATCTCAGACAATTCCGTCGTGATCTGGCTCTGGCGGGCCCGGTTGTAGCGCATGGTCAGCGACTTGACCATCTTGTCGGCATTGTCGGTGGCGCTCTTCATGGCCACCATGCGCGCGACGTTTTCGCTGGTCGTGGCGTCGAGGAAG
>JBGPEF010000007.1:0-28763 GCA_041482675.1 Tepidisphaeraceae bacterium
CCCCAGCCCTCAGGAGCAAAGGCCACCGATCGCCTGGAGCTTTCCGGCAACAGCCACCTGCTGGCCTCGTTACGCTCCAACGAGGTGCGCATCGACAAAGTCTCCGTGATCAAGTCCCAGATCGAGGCCGGAAGTTACGAATCCTCCGAAAAACTCGACATCGCCATCGACCGCATGCTCGACGAAATCATGCGCTAGCGACAGCGCCCCTCCTCAGGCGCGCGGGTGCAGCTCGCACCAGTCTTCCTTGCAGTAAAGCACGTTCCGCTCCGAGACAAACACCGGCGGCTGCAACTCCAGTTCTTTGGCCAGCGCCGCCGGATCAAAAAGGGGCGCCAGGTGAATCTCCAACGGATATTCCTCGTGCTTCTGCCCCACATCGACGATGCGATGCCCGCGCGAAATGAGCAGGTCCAGCGCGGCTTTTAGATGCGGGCACACTTCCTCGTCGGCGGCTTTATCCAGATGCGCGCGAAATGATCGCCGCCGCCAGCCAATGACGATCACCATCAAAATCGCCGCGACAATCACGCCGGCGATCTTGAAAAGTTCCTGTTGAAGCGGAGTCAGCAGAAGCAAGCCGTCAAGGCGCGAAACGTGAACCAGGCCATGTAGAATTGGATTCCTCACCGCATTTACTCGCTTCACGTTTCACGTCTTCACGTTTGGGAATCACGTGTGGTAGTCCGCATTGATGGTGATGTAATCCTTGGAAAGGTCGCAAGTCCAGCAGGTGGCCGCCGCCTTGCCCAGGTTGCAGGTGAGGACCACCTGCACCTCATGAAACGTCAGCGCTGCGCTGAGCGCCTGCCGGTCGAATTCGGCCGGCCTGCCGCGGGTGAAGACCGTCGCCCCCTGGAGCGTGAGGTGAGCTTTATTGGGCTCGAATCGCGCATTGGCATACCCCGCCGCCGAGATGATCCGGCCCCAATTCGGATCATTCCCATTCATCGCCGTCTTGACCAGCGGCGAGTTGGCAATCGTCCGCGCCATCGCCATCGCATCGCTCGCCGAAGCGGCCTTGCGAACCGTGATCACCACCGTCTTGGTCGCCCCCTCCCCATCCTGTGCGATCTGATACGCCAGAGACCGGCACACTTCGTTGAGCGCTTTGGTGAATGATTGCAGGTCCTTGCCACTCTTGATTGAGATGCCCGATGCGCCCGAGGCCATCAGCAACGCCATGTCATTGGTGCTGGTGTGATCGTCAATCGTAACCGCATTGAAGGTGACATCCGAGGCGCTCTTGAGCAGCCGCTGCAAAAGCGGCGCTGGGATTTTGGCGTCGGTGGTGAGATAGGCCAGCATCGTCGCATGCTTCGCTCCCGCCGCCGCCAGGCGCGGGCCGATCATTCCGCTTCCCTTGCAAACCCCGGCCACCGTCACCCGCTGGCGATTGACCTTGAACGCCTCGGCCGCCGACTTGCGGCGCGTGTCCGTCGTCAGAATCGTGTCGGCAAACAACAGCGCGTGCTCCTCGCTGTTGCCCAGATATTTGCCCGCCTCGGTAATCCCGTGCTCGACCTTATCCATCGGCAGGAAATGTCCAATGATGCCGGTGGAGCCGGGGATGATCTCGCTGCGCTTGCATTCCGCCACGGCGGCCGCCAGCTCGCACATGCGCATCGCATCACGATCCCCCTGCGACCCGGTGCAGGCATTGGCATTGGCGCTGTTGACCACCGCCCCGCGAATCGGGCCGGAGCGGATGTGCTGGCGTCCGAGTTGCACCGGCGCGGCCACGACCTTGTTGGTGGTGAAAACCGCTGCCGCCGGGGCAGGCGCATCGCACAGCAACAACCCCACATCGGGAGCCTGGCGGCTCTTGAGCCCGGCATAAACTCCAGATGCTCGAAAACCGGCCGGAGAGAGTAGATGAAGCTCTGACATATCGTCCTCTGCGAGGGGAGGGGAGGGGAGGGTATCGCAAAGGATGAGTTGCGTCTAGCGCTGTAGGGTGTGCTTTAGCACACCGCTGACTGGACGGTGTGCTGAAGCACACCCTACGTGCTGCCGCAATGTTCAGTTGTAACTCCGCAAAACGCCGATCACCACGCCCTGGATGCGGCAGCGGTCCGCTTCGATCAACCTCGGCTCCATCGCGCTGTTGGCCGGCTGAAGGCGCACGCGATGTCCTTCCTTGTAATAGCGCTTGAGCGTCGCCTCTCCGGTGTCCAGCAGCGCCACCACCTGCTCCCCATTTTTGGCGTGATCCCGGCGCTCGATAATCACGTAATCCCCGTCGAGCAGATGATCTTCGATCATCGAATCGCCGCGAATCTTCAAGACATAGACGCCGCTGCGCGAGGCAAAAAGCGTCTCGAGATCGATTTCCTCGCGGTTCTCAATCGCCTCAATCGGCGAGCCGGCGGCGATGGTGCCCAGCAGCGGCAGCTTGCTGGAACGCTCTTCATCGGGCAGCTTGCCGTCAGCGGTGATCTCCAAAGAGCGAGCCTTGTGTCGGTCGCGGCGCAGGACGCGCTTTTTTTCCAGCGCATTGACGTGCTCGAAGATGGTGACCTTGCTGGTGCCGAGCTGATCGGCCAGCTCCTGCATGGTTGGGGAATAGCCATGCAAGTGACGGAAATTGCGAATGGCGACGATCACATCCAGTTGTCGAGGCGTCAGGTTCATATCCACTATCCTTTTGTTGTTCGCTTAAGGCATCGGAGGCCAGCGCATTGGCGGCGGCCGCGGCGGAACTTTCTTCTAAAAGCGAGTGCAACCCGCTCAAAAGCGCTTCGACCTCCCGCGGATCGAGCACGGCCGGGCCCACCAACAGCGCCGACGCGCCGGCCGGCACCCGCGCTGGGTTGGTTTCGAAGACCTCGTCCAGCGAGCCGTCGTCTGAGGCGTCTGCTGAGTCGTCATCCGAGCCGTCTTCTGAGACGTCCATGGAGGCGTCCATTGAGACGTCGTCTGAGCCATCATCCGGCGGCTCATCAACCGATTCATCGCAATCCGGCGCTTCATCGCAATCCGGCGGATCTGGGCCAAAATGCAGCTCCTGCATCGCCTGTTCGCCCGGCCGCTCGGGTAATCGGGATTCCATTCCCATAGTCGAGCTCCTCATGCCGTCCCTCGCTGGACGGTTCGGACATTGTTTGGATGATCATTACCCTAACATCGGTGAGCGGTCAAGGGCGATTTGAAAAAAATTCTGCAAAAAAGCCGCCGGCCACGGAGTTCCCCGAAACTTGACACTGGCCGATGGTGGGGGGGATCATTCCCCGACCGATGAGTATTGCAATGGTTCTTCAGCATGTGCCGTACGAGGGGCCGGGGCGGCTGGTGGATGTTTTCCGTGACTATGGCATTCCCGTGCAGATCAGGCACCTCCACAAGGGCGATGAGGTGCCTACCGACCTGGATGAAGTGCGAGTATTGGTCGTTTTGGGCGGGCCGATGGGGGTGGCCGACGTCGGGGGAAGCAAATACCCGTTCCTCGAGAAGGAAGTGGCGGTCCTGAAGCGCCTGGTGGCCGCCGATCGGCCTGTGTTGGGGATTTGCCTGGGGGCCCAGCTCCTGGCATTTGCGGCCGGCGCCAAGGTTTATCCCAATGTGAAACCTGGCGCCAAACCAGAAGATCCCCCCACTCCCATGCCGGAGTTTGGCTGGGGACCGGTGACTTTTCCCTTTCCCGGAGGGACCGAGCCGCTGGTGATGGGGCTGATGGATGGGGCGATGATGTTCCACTGGCATTTCGATACCTTCGACCTGCCCAAGCTCCCCGCCCCGCCGCCCCCGCCGGCCGGCACCCCGCCCGGCCCGCCGCCGCCAACCGGAAATGTGCTGATTTCGACCACCCGGACCTGCAAAAACCAGGCGTTTCGCTTCAAGAACCGGCTGTTTGGATTCCAATACCATTTCGAGATGAATCAGGAGGGGATCGAGGCCGTCCTCCAGAACGCGGGGGAGGATGTGGCCAAAGTCGTGGGGAGTGAAGGGATCAAAAAGATTCGCGAGGAGACACCGCGGCATTATTCCCGGCATGCCCGGCTGGGAAATCGGATCATGCAGAATTTCGTGCAGTACCTGAAGGTCTATTAGGCTGAGTACAAGTCGAAAATAGCTCAGAATCACGTCTCATGTTTGCAGCATTGAAAGAGTGGTGGCGAAGTCGGGATAGCGGGCCGATGGTTCGGCCGTGGGGCCTGGCCGCGCCCATCCTGGTCCTGGTTGTCTGCCTGCCCCTGCTCCGTCCGCTGCGGCACCCGGAGGAGGTTTCAGAGAACGAATCCTCTCGCCTCGCCACCATCCGCGCCATCGTGGAAAAGCGCACGCTTGCGGTCGATGGCGTGCAGTCTGATCCAACCAATAAGTTGCAGCTCACCACCGGCCCGCGCGGCGGAGAACGGCATTACAGCCAGCAGCCCCCGGTCATGGCCGCGCTTTTGGCCGGACCCTATTGGCTGATGTACAAGCTCGGCCTCACCTTCGACTCCAACGCAGCCCTGGCAACCTACCTGCTCACGCTGATCGGCGTTACTTTGCCCGTGGCCGGCGCGGCCGGCATGGTTTATCGAATGGGGCGGCTCTTCGAGCTCAAGCGCCCCTGGCGCATGATCCTCGCCATCGCCGCCGTATTCGCATCCGGCCTGGTCAGCTACGCCACCGTGCTCAACTCCCACGCCCCCGCGGCGTTCCTGGTCCTGGCCAGTTGCGGCTGCTTCTTTCATGCCGGCCTGACCCGCCAGGTGGTGCGAAGTTACGCCTGGCTTGGCCTGGCGGGACTATGCGCGGCATTCGCCGCCACCATCGACATGGCGGCCGTGGTCTATCTTGTTTTGCTGATCGGCATCATCCTGGCCATGCGCTGGCCCGTCACCAGCCGGCTCAGCGGCCTGATCTGGTACATCGGCGGCGCTGTCGGGCCCATTCTCCTGCACGCATGGCTGACCCTGCCCATCACCGGCGACATCCGCCCCGGCTTCCTGCATCCGGAACTCGATGTCTCCGAGCGCCGCGCTGCCGTTGAGGCGGACGATGGGGATGAAATGACCTACACCGAAACGGTGGCATTGCATCTGGCCGACGGATTGCTCGGACCGCATGGCCTGCTTTCGCACTTTCCCATCCTGCTGATCGGAGTGGGCGGAATGGGCGCGGTTTTGCACCGGCATTGGCCGCTTCCGACCAAAATGCTGGCGATGGTTTCGCTGGCCGCGGCGATCATCATCGTCATCGCTTACGTCACCATGGGGGCCAACTGGAACCAGCCGATGTTCAGCGTGCGCTGGTTCATCGTCTTCATGCCGCTGGTCATTTACTGGAGCGGCGCCTGGCTGCGCAAGTCGCACTCGGCGATCATGTGGGTCGCGGCGGCGTTGCTGCTGGCGTTCTCAATCCTCACCACGCTGCTGGGCGCAACCGCCCCGTTCACCGTGACCAAAAGCGGCGAATACACCGCTTACGTGGCAGCCCGGCAGCTCTGGCGGCCCGCTTCCGCCTCGCCGCGCGAGGTGATGATGGCGGAACGATGAAACAAGTCATTACAATCTTCTCGCTCCGCTGGGCGAATGAAAATGAAAGGTGGCGCTATGTCTTCCCCAAAATTCTTCCGCTCCATTTTGACGCTCTGCTTTGCCGTGCTGCTCCTTCTGTTTGCCGGGTGCTGGGGAAGTAAATTCACGCTCATTGCGCCGGACCACGCCAAGGTGGATCGAGCTTTCCTGGGCAACTGGAACGCCGTCAATTCCAAAGACGAATCATCCTCGCTGATCATCCGCAACCTCGATGACAAGCTGTATTACGTCGAGAGCAAGGAAGGCGCCAAGCAATATCCCGAGGGCATCAGCCGCTACCACGGGTTCATCACCACCGTCAAAGGGGCCACCTTCGCGCACCTCAAGCAGATCATGGACGATGGCAACGTGCCCGAAGAGTGGCTGCTGATGCGCATCGAGCTTGCCGGCGACAAGCTCACCATTCGCCAGCTCAAGGAAGAGTACATGAAGGGCAAAAACATCACCTCCGTCGAGCAATTGCGGCAGGTCATCGAACAGAATCTCGACGATGCCGAGATGTACGACAAGAACGAGATCGTCACCGCCACGCGCATCCCGCCCAACTGATCGCCCAGACGTCAAGCTCGCCGCACCCTATCTCCAGCCGCCAGCCGCAATAGCGAGCGGACATCCGCCGGTGCAAACGCGCCAGGTTTATCTTGACTTGCCTCAAAAGCAGGTCATCATGGGATTTCCCTTACGGGACAAGGGCAAGTGGCAGTGAGGTGGAGCAGCGAGGGCAGTTGCGATCCTCACCTTTTTGGCAGGGCAATCAACTTGGCGTTGATGTGTAAACGCCGGGCTATTCAGCAATTGTGAGAATGACCGCGCTCAGATTTTAGACCCATGAAAGGGGCTTGCATGCGTGGCGGGCGTCGCAGGGTTTTGGCGTTGGCCGCGGCCGTGGCGGCCGTGGGCGGACTGTCCGCGGGCAGGGCGCGGGCGTCCGATAACTATTGGAACAACCCGCTGGGCGGAAGCTTCCACGACAATGCCAACTGGGTCGGCGGCGTGCCGGGGATTCTGGACAACGCGGTGTTCGATCTGGGCTCGCTCCTGCCCTACGCGGTCTCGCTCAGCAGCGACGTCAGCAACAATCAGGTACGCATTGGAAATGACCTGTTGCAACTGGCCTTCACGCCGGGCGTAACCTTTTCCCTCGCTTCAACATCGCCCACGGTTCCCGCAATGATCATCGGTGACGCGGTCGCTGATGTGGGACAATTGACCCTTCTCGATGCGACGATCCTGACCAGCGGGCAGATGGTCATTGGCGCGGATGGAACTGGCACGCTCATCGTCCCGGGGACGTCGCGGATCAGCGGTGCAGATGCATTTATCGGATTCTCCGGAACTGGGCACCTGCTTCTCCAAGCGGGGGGAAAGCTCGACAGCAATCACACATCCATCGGCACCAATACCGGAGCGGATGGCTCGGCTGTCGTGGACGGATTGAACTCCATCTGGACCAACAACCTCGGCATGTTCGTTGGCGACTTTGGCAGCGGAGAATTGACGGTCTCCAACTTCGGCTTTGTCCGTTCGGAGGGAATCTACGGCGGCTTTGCGGGAACGGGCAGCATCATCGTTGACAGCAACGCAACCCTCAACTCCAGCTCATTCATCCGCATTGGAGATACGGCCACCGGCAATGGGAGCCTGCAAATCACGGGCGGCGGCTCAGTCGCAAGCCAAAATGGCTCGATTGCATTTGCCGGCGGCGCCGGTTCGGTGCTCGTGGATGGTTCGGGCTCGAATTGGCTCGTCACGGATGCACTGGAGGCCGGATGGAGCGGCGTGGGCACGCTGACTATCCAGAATGGTGGAGGTGTGGCTGCCGCAGTGCTGAACATTGGCAGCGATCTGGGCGGAGATGGGACGGTCAGCGTCTCTGGGACCGGCTCCAATCTCTCGGTTGGTGGAATTCTTACGATTGGAAAGGATGGTAAGGGTCAATTGGCCATCAGCGCTGGCGGCGCGGCCAACACCAGCGGGGGCGTCATCGGCCAAAGCAGCGCGGACCCGAATGTCGCGAGCGTCAGTGGCAGCGGGTCGAGCTGGAATATGGGCGCGAACCAGTTGGTAGTGGGTGCCGATGGCTCGGGAAGCTTGGAGATTTCATCCGGCGCAACCGTCACCAACGGCCCGGCCATCCTCGGCCGCGGCGCTTCCGGCACTGGAACTGTCGTCCTCGAACAGCCCGGCACAAGCTGGACCAGCAACGGCCTGTTAAACATCGGCCTCAATGGCAATGGCCTGCTCCAGGTCAGCGGCGGGGCGCAAGTCAACGGAACATCGGCCGTGATCGGCGGCGATGCCGTCAGCGGCGCGGCCGGCAGCGGCGCGGTGGCCTTTTCCGGCATCAATTCCACGTGGAACCTCAGCTCGCAACTCATTGTCGGCGGCGGCGCCGGCATCGGCAGCATCTCCCTGGATGGCGGCGCGAAATTGACCGATGCATCGGCCACCGTCGGCGATGGCGCTGGCAGCACCGGCATCTTTGATCTGTTGGATTTGGGCACCACCTGGACCACCAGCGGCGCCGTGCGCGTCGGCAACAACGGCACCGGCGATGTGACGGTCGGTGCGGGTGCTTCCGTCATCAGCGGTTCGCTCGATGTGGGCATCAATGCCGCGGGCGACATCACCGTGGTCGGGTCGCAAACGAGCTGGACGAGCAGCGGACCGATCCGCGTCGGCATCTCCCACTTTGGCACGCTTTTGATCGATGCCCGCGGCACCTTCAACGACTCATCCGCCACCATCGGCAGCGGCGCCGGCGGCATCGGTCAGGTGATCGTCAACGGCACTGGCTCGACGTGGAACAATTCCGGCACGCTCAACGTTGGCCGCGGCGAGGCGGATGGCGTCGTGACGATTCAAGGCGGCGGAGGAGCCACCAGCGGCCCCAGCAACATCGGCGGCGACGGCGCAAGCCTCAGCGGCAACGGCGCGGTCATCGTCAAAGGCGCTGGATCGCATTGGACGGCAACAGCAGTCACACTCGGCCTCGGCGGCTCCGGCGACCTGGAAGCATTGAGCGGTGGCGTCATCGACGCGGCCTCCCTGGTGATATCAAACGGTCCCGCATCTTCTCTGGGATTTGCCAAAGTCCAGGATGCCGGATCAAAAATAAACGTAACCGGCAACATCGAAGTCGGTCGGGATGTAAATGGCACGCTCGATGTCAGCAGCGGCGGCCTGGTCACCAGCGCAAGCGGCGTGATCGGCACCCTGCCCTCGGCCACGGGCACCGCGGCCATCAGCGGCGCTGGTTCCCGATGGACCATCGGCGGCGATCTCGACCTGGCCGTTAACGGCGCGGGAGTTTTGAGCGTGAGCGGCGGGGGAGTTGTCAGTGGCGTCAACGCATTCGTCGGCCGCGGCCCATCGGGTTCGGGCACCGCGACGATCTCAGGCGCATCTTCGCAGTGGACCCTGAGCGATTCGCTCTACATCGGCGGCGACAATCTCGGCCCGCGGGGAAATGGAATGGTCAGCGTCGCCAGCACCGCCACCGTCGCAGCCACCAATCAAATCAAGATCTGGGCCACCGGAACGCTGGACCTGAACAACGGAAATGTCTCGACGGCCCTCGTCGATTTGCAGGGCGGCCTGATCAGCGGCAACGGAACACTCGCCTCCCCCGTCTCCAGCACCAACGGCCGAGTCTCCACCAGCGCCACAATCGCCCTGACCGGTCCACTCAGCATCGTCGCCGGCTCCAATCTCACCAAGCAAGGCACTGGGACACTGCGAATCGACGGCCCACAAAATCACGGCGCAGCCGCCACGCTCAACGTCGCCGGTGGCGCGGTCCAGCTCAATACCGACGCCGGCACGCCCGCGACCGCCGCGACCGCCGCCTCCGCAAACCTCATCGTCCGTGTTTCCGGCAGCAACGTAACCCTCGGCGCCAATCAAGAGCTGATGGGACTGAATGTGGAGTTTGCCAATCCGCTCAGTCAGTCTTTCGATCTGGCAACGCCCGCAACCGCCGGAGCGTTTCGCTCGGTGCGCCTCTATCCCGCCGATTTGGTCACCGCCAAAACCGCCCTTTACTCGGCCATTCGCAACGCCAACGCCGCCGGCGCGCCCGATCCGGCCGATGGCATCTTCGATTCCGGCCTACCTGCACATCCCAATTCGAAGTTGGGCATGGCGCGCCTGACCGACCTTCACGGCGATCCCTACATCCTCATCCGTCCAACCCGAATCGGCGATTTGAACCTCGACGGCCAGGTCACCATCTCCGACTTCATCGACCTCGCCTCCAATTTCAACGGCACCGGCAAAACCTGGCAGGAAGGTGATCTCAATTACGACGGCAGCGTCACCATCAGCGATTTCATCGACCTCGCTTCCAACTTCGGCGCCAGCTACACCGGCCAGATTTTCCCCATCTCCCCCGAAGATCAACTCACGCTGGCCACCTTCGCCAGCTCCATCGGCGCGGCCGTTCCCGAGCCCGCAAGCGCCACGCTCTTCCTCGGCCTCGGAGCAACGCTCCTCGCAACCCGACGCCGCCGGCGGTAAAAACCGCTCGTTGCCAAACACTCCAACCCATCCGGTCATTCTCTTCGACGGCGTCTGCAACCTCTGCAACGCCGCCGTCCAGTGGATCATCCGCCACGATCCGGCCGGAATATTTCACTTCGCCTCACTCCAGTCGCAGAACGTGCATCGCCTGGAATCAATCGTTTTAATCGAGGGCAAACGCGAGTATCGCCGCTCCGCCGCATTTCTCCGCATCCTCCACCGCCTGCCCAAATACCGCTGGTTGGCGGCTATCGGCGCGGTAATTCCACCGCCCATTCGCGATTGGATTTACGATTTGATCGCCCAGCGCCGCTACATTTGGTTCGGCAAAACTGACGCCTGCATGGTCCCCACCCCCGACATCGCCGCGCGCTTCATCGATCCGCCAGCGGAAGCGTAAGCACAAAGCTCGCCCCGCCATTGGTATCTTCGAGCTTCAAATCCCCCCGCATCTGCCGCGCCAAGCGACGGCACAACGCCAACCCAAGGCCCACACCCGGCGCGGAGTTGGCCGCCTCCCGCACCGATTTTGAAAACGGCCGAAACAGCTTCCGCGACTCCTTCCGCGAAATCCCCGGCCCATGATCGGCCAGCCGAATCACCGCCGCCGATCCATTCTTCTGCGCGGCCAGATGAATCCGCTTATCCGTCGCCGACGCCGCATATTTCCCCGCATTATCGACAAGATTGAAAAGAATCTGCTCCACCGCCGACGCATCCGCCCTCACCGCCAGCGCCGCCGCCTCCGGAGGCAACTCAATCGCCAATTCCATCCCCGCCTGCTTCGCCCGTTCCCCCAGCCGCTCCTTCACCGCATCAATCAGCTCCGGAATCGCAATCGTCTGAATCCGTCCATCCGCCCGCCCGCGCTCGATCCGCGAATACGCCAGCACATTCTCCACCAGATGTCCCAGCCGATTCGCCTCGGCCCGCAGCGTCGTCAAATACTGCTGCCGCCGCTTCTCATCCGGAACCATCCCCTGTTCCAGCATCTCGCTATACATCGACAGCGTTGTCAGCGGCGTGCGCAGCTCATGCGTCACCGCCGACACAAACGCCCCGCGCCGCTCGCTCAGTGAAATCGCCCCCCACAAGAGCAGCGCCACCGCCCCCGACCCCAGCGCCACGCAAGCCCATGCCACCAGCAGCGTGATGCGGATCGGCGAGCTGAAATTGGTCAACTGCGTCGGAAACGCCCCCGCCTCCAGCCGCGCTGGGATGGCCGCCAGCATGCGTCGCTGTTTGTCCTGGCTTTCGTCCTCGCTGGGCAGCAGATTCGCCGTCGGCAGCAGATCCCGCACATTCTCCAGCAGCGACTGGCGAATCTCCGGCCACTTCAGCCAGCAACCCTGCACGTGATCCTTCCCATCAATGTTCACCCGCCGCGCCAGCAGAAGCTGACCCTTCACCCAGATCGGCCGCAGCGGCCCCTCGCGCACCTCCTTGGCCGCCGCATTCCGCTGCGCCAGGCGATTCGCTCCATAATCATAATTCTGAATGCTCGAGTTGCTCGCCGCCCGCGCCTGAAACTCATTAAAGTCGCGCTGCGCCTGCTGGCTGACGGGCGGCTCATTCGCGTTCACCGTCACCTGCGGCAGGGGCATCTGGATCGGCCATGGCGTGCTCGTCATCTCCGGCGGCAGCCGCGCCAGCAGCTCATCCGCCGCCACCACCTTGCTCAGCTCCGCCAGCGCTGCGCTCGCCTCATCAATGTGCGCCCGCGTCGTGTAATTCCTCGCCACCGCTATATCGCATTGATTCCCCACCGGAACCTGCGGACAGGTCAGCACCCCATCCGCCGCAAAATCAAAATGCAGCCGGATCAGCGGCGAATCCTGCGCCAGCAGCGGCGAAGGAATCATCACTTCCACCTCGCTGAACGCCTTGGTATACGCCCGCTGCGTGCGGATAAACGGCGAATACGCAAAATACGGCCGCGCTGTCTCCTGCGCAATCAGCGGCGAGAGCGCTGAATCCATCCGCCACAGCGCCAGCCGCACGTTCTCCTCCACCTGCGCCTGCCGATCCAGCCGCAAAACCGTGAGACTGATCCACCCCATCGCCCCAAACCCGATGGTCACGCACACCCCGAAGATGATCCACAACAATCCGCGTCGCATAGTTCTTTCGTACCACGGGCGTCCCGCCCGTGCTTCACGGGCAAGATGCCCGTGCTACGTTATTCCTCCCGAAACATATACCCCTTCCCCCTCACCGTCATAATGATTCCCGGCTCCCCCGGATCATCCCTCAGTTTCTCCCGCAGCCGCGCCACATGCATATCAATCGTCCGCGTATCCATCCCCCTGGGCTCGATCCGCCACACCCGCTGCAAAATCTCATCCCTCGAAATCGCCCGCCCCCGATTCCGCGCCAGATACCCCAGCAATTCCACCTCCCGCTCCGACAATTCACTCCGCGATCCATCCTTGAACTTCACTTCACATCTCCCCAGATCCACCACCGCCCCCGGAATGTTCACCTTCTTCACATCCGTCGGCCGCTCCGGCGACCTCCTCATCACCGCCTCGATCCGCGCCAGCAGCTCCTTGATCGAAAACGGCTTGACCACATAATCATCCGCCCCCAGCTTCAACCCCTTGATCCGATCCGCCTCCTCACCCTTGGCCGTCATGATGATGATCGGCAGCGTCGGCCGCGCGTTTCGCACCTGCTCCAGAATCTCCAGCCCCAGCACCCCCGGCAGAATCAAATCCAGCAGAACAATATCCACCTCCGCCGTCCGCGCCTGCTCCAGCCCTTCATCCCCATCGGCCGCTTCCTGCACCTCAAATCCATGAAAGCGCAGCATGTCACACACACCCCGCCGGATGGCGGCATCATCCTCCACAACCAGAGCGCGTCGGCTTGCCATGCTCTTACTTTATCTGATGCCAGGGCCCGATTCTGTAAACGATTTGTAAAAGCCCCCCCCGAATCGCGTTATGCGACCAGATTGATCTCTTGCCCGCTGGGCGAAATCGTCAAATTCACCTGCGCCTGCTCCTCCGAGGGGTGAACCACCAGCCGCAGGGCCCATAACAACGACACCAGCTTTCCCGAAAAGCTGTAGGGCCCGTTTGGTATCTTCAGCCCAAACGGCTGCTCTCCCCCGGCCGCCGGATGATCGATCCGCATCGACTCCACCACTTGCGAATCAACCGTCCCCTTCCCCCGAGTCGTCCAAAAAAGTTCCAGCGTCAGCCGCGTCGGCGCAACCGGCAGCGACCAGGAAATGGCTCCGCCGATCAGCTCCCCCGGCCGAAAAGCCGTCCGCCCTTCGGTGATTTGGATGCTGATGCTCATGTTGCCACCGCTCCCGCAACCTGCGCCTGCATCGCCGGCAGCACAATGAATTCAAACTCCTCATCGACATCAGGCCATTTGCGAATCTCCCCGCACAGCCGAATCGCCCACGCGATGCGATTGTGCGGCGCTACAAACGTCGGAATCGCCTTGTCCGGAACCGTTATCCTCGTCTTGCCCGATCGAATCTCCGTTGCTTTGGATGTGTCGATAATCGGAACCGTCATGAACACCTCGCGCGCCGTCGCCGTGTCCTCTCCGCTTCCGTAGGTCGCCTCCTCGCGCCCTTCCAGACTGATCCTCAGCCGATGAATCCGGTCATAGCGCCCCGAGAATCGCCAGCTCAATTCCACCGATCCACCGATGGGCGTTTCCGCCGGAGCCAGCGTCAATGTCGGCCGCGGGTTGAAGAGTTTAAGAAACAGGTAAAACGGCAGAACCGCCAGAAACAGCCCCACGAGCACGAACGGAACCGCAAAGAGTGTCAGGAAAATCCCATGGCACCCAGGCAATCCCTCGCGCCAGTTGCCGATCACCTCGCGCACCAGGAACGAAACGATTCCATTCCAGACAACGCACAGAAAGATCACCACAAGCAGCGGCATCACCCCGCTTTTCGCATGGTGCGTAATCGAAGCCCCCGCCGCGAAATGATGCACCGGCCGAAACTGCGGCTCGCGCCTCCCCACCCGCTTCACCACCCGCGAAACCATCCCCGTGACGCCGATCAGCGCCAGCAAAGCCGGAATCAGCGCGATCAACAGCTCCGCCCGAAACCCCCGCTCCAGTACCGCAAAATCCACATCCTTCGGATTCACATAACATTGCTGCTGGCTCCCCGCCGGATATCGTTCCACCACTTTCCTGGCATCGGCCTGCGTGTCCGGTGTCGGCCGGATAAACCAAATCTTCTCCGAGCGGTGATGCTTGCCTCCAGCCCGATAGTCATACTTGATCTCCGGCCGATACCCCACCACGGCCGCCGCCCCCTTGTCCCTGCTCTTCTCCTTGTCCGTCACCGGCTCCACTTTGCTGGAAGCAATGGTGCACGGCGTCGGCGTCCACCCATACGCGGTGATCGCATCGCGAATCGGATCGAGGAAGAACCCATAAAGAATGATCATCCCCGCCAGAAACAGCACCGCATAAATCACCGCCCCAACGCACCCATCCCCCTCTTTGGGTTCAGGCGGATAAGCCGGATGAATAGGCAATGGAGAACGCATCAAACAGCGGCGACTGTACATCGCTTCCACGAACCGGAGCAAGCGCCCCCGAACCCAAGTCTGCGTAGGGTGCGGCTCGCCGCACCTCCCCGGCGTCGTGGTACGCCGTCCATTCTTCGATGGTGGGTGGCATGGGCAGCCGTTCTCGGATGCCCGTGTCGTTCCGTTCGTACCGGCCACGCGCAATTTCACCGCGTCATCAAATTCCACACCATCCTCAACACCACCTCATACGCATTCCCCCACGCATGGGCCCGAAAAAACCGCGTCGGCATGGCCGGGTCCCCGATAAACGGCCGCAACAGCCACCCCATCTGAATTCCCACAAACGCATACACGATCAACCACGCCCGCACCAACATTCGATGCCGCGAATTCCGTGCAATCAACGGCGCGTAGATCCGCCGCAGCAGGACCTGCGCCGCCAGGCTCGCCAGCCCAAACATCACCGCATTGAATATCACGGCCGACTGATAATCGCTGAACGAAACATACCAAAGCGCTGTAAACGGCGCGAACGACGCCAGAATGATCGTCACCCCCGCCTGCGTCGCCACCAGCGCCCGCACCGATTGCCCAAAATCCTCCCGCAGCCCCAGCAGCGTGCTCACCACGAAGAAACTCGGCAAACTCAGAAGAAAAGTCCCCAGCAACAAAAATGGCACCTTCACCGCCGAAAAAATCACCTGCTTCCACCGATCCCCTGCGATCCCGCCATACCCTCCCATCACCGCGCCATACAGCAGCCCAAACATCAAAATAAACAGCAGCAACCGCCGCAACCGCAACGGGGGCGTCGGCTCCAGCGGCGTCAGGCCCGTCTCCTCACCGCGCAGCAGATTGTCAATTGGCAGTAAAAACGCTCGCATAGATCACCCCCATCACCTGAACAAATTCCAAATGTGATGCAGCACCGCCTCAAAAAAATTCGAGTGCCGCGGCCGAAACAGCGCGAACGGCAAATTCGGATTCCCAATAAACGGCCGCAAAACCCACCCCATCTGCGCCCCCACCAATCCAAACACGATGATCCAGATCCGAAACACCACGCGCGTGTGCGATCCCAGCATCCGCCCATCCACCCGCTCGATCGCCGACGGTTCCGTCGTGCCCGGCAACGGCGGCGGGATCGTCGTCGCCTCCCCTTCGCTCGGCCGATGCTCCACCGGCGCGATCGGCGGCTCCGGCTCCTGTGCAATGCTCAGCCGATGCAGCGTCTGAAGCAGAAACAACAGCCCCAAAAATCCCGAGATCGCAAACACCACCACGTTCAACAGGATCATGAACGAATAGCTCGAGGTGCTCACCGAGAAAAACGCCACGATCGTCCCCAGCGAAGCCAGCACCGTCAGCATCACCCCCAACGCCGCCACCAGCAGCCGCATCACCGATTTAATGGTAAGCCGCGATCCCACCAGCGCGTTAAAAACATAAAGCGACGGAAACGTGATCAGCAGCGTCAGAAAAAACAGCGCTGGCACCTTCACCGTCGTCGCCAGAAGCTGGGCATAAGTCCTCCCCCCGCTGGCAATCACGGAAAAGAGGCCCATACACAGCCCATAAAGCAGGCCAAGAATGAGCAGCACGGCCGACAGGCCGCCCACCGACACATCGATTGTTCCCGCCCGAAGAGCGCTCAGACGAGTCGCTTCGCCGCGCAGAATGCGGTCCAACTGCTTGAACCAATGGAACATGGTTTTCCTTTGAAATAGAGGTCCCACCTGGCCGAAGTGAACGGATGCATTATATCCGAGGCGCCTGCCTGCGCGAAGCATCAATCCAATTATTCATGAGTGTGCCCGCTTCAAGTTCTGGCCAGTTGCATTGCGATCAAGCCTGTGTCGCTTTATGTTGTTCAAAATGGAACTTCCACGGCGTAACAGGGGAGATGAGCTACTGCGGCCAGGGGAACTCAAGCGCATCCGCGAACGGCTGCGTGGAGTCGCTCCCAAACACGATCTGGTCTCGGTAATCGTCTGCGCCTTCGATCATCGCACCCGAATGCTTCCCTTCATCTTCGCCGACACTCGAATGGCCCCCGCCGGCGTGCGGGCCATCGGCTCGGCCATGGTCGATTGCGGCTTCGAAAAAACCCGCATCGTCCTCCAGCAATGGAACAAAAAATTCCGCCCCTCGCGCATGCAGCTCGATGGCCGAATCCCCGACCTGTTCATGGTCTCCAGCATGGGCCTGCACTCCGATCAGTGCCTCGACCTCATCCGCGATGCCCGCCGAATCGACCCATCCCGCCGCCCGCTGATCATCGCCGGCGGCCCCCACGCGGTCTATCAGCCCGATCAACTCTTCAGCGGCGATCCAAAGGACCCCAACAGCGCTGACATCGTCGTCACCGGCGAGGAATTCGTCCTCCTGTCCCTGCTCGAAGCGATCCTCGCCATGCGCGGCGATGGCGAATCCATGCGCTCGGCCTTTTTCCGCGCCCGCAACAGCGGCGCGCTCGATGAGATCCCCGGCCTCCTCTATGCACGCGGCGATCGCGACGGCCTGGCCGAGGAGTTGATCGATACCGGCGTGCAGCAACTCGTCGGCGACCTCGACGAACTTCCCGATCCTGTCCTGGGCTATCGCCTCCTCGAACCTCCCGGAAAATCCGAAACGCTCTCCTCCTCCGCGCTCCCGCCCGAGCGCATCCGCAAAGTCAGCCCCATCAGCTCCCTCGTCCTCACCTTCGGCTGCAAATTCGCCTGCCAGTATTGCCCCATCCCCGCCTACAACCAGCGCCAGCACCGCCTCAAAAGCCCCGGCCGCATCGCCGAAGACCTCTGGCGCCTCCACAAGGAATATGGCTTCCGCTATTTCTTCGGCGCTGACGACAACTTCTTCAACCATAAGCCGCGAACCCTGGAGATCGTGGAAAAACTGGCCAGCGCCGAATTCGAGGGAACCCGCCTCTGCAAAAAAGCCCGCTGGTACACCGAAGTCACCGTCCACGACACCCTTCAAATGAAGGACCACCTCCCCCTCATCCACGAATCCGGCTGCCGCGCTCTCTGGCTCGGCGTCGAGGACATGACCGCCACGCTCGTGAACAAAGGCCAGAGCGTCGACAAAACCCAGGAAGCCTTCTCCCGTTTGCGGTCCGTCGGCATCTGCCCCATGCCCATGATGATGCACCACGACTCCCAGCCCCTCTATTCCCGCAAGGGCAATTACGGCCTGCTCAACCAGATCAAGCTGCTCCGCAAGTCCGGAGCCGTCTCGCTACAGGTATTGATGATCACCCCCTCCGCCGGCACCAAGCTCTACGAGCCGACATTCACCAGCGGCATGGTCTTCGACAGCGTCGGCGGCCGCCGCGTCCTTCCCCACATGTACGATGGCAACTATGTCGTCGCCTCCAGCCACCAGCGCCCCTGGCGCAAGCAGCTCAATCTCCTCATGGGCTACGTTTATTTCTACAACCCCATCTGGCTCGCCGTCGCCCTCCTCCGCCGCAGGAACAAAGTGCGCGACAAGGTCGCCGGCATGCAGGTCGTCGGAATGCTCGGCGCCCTCATGACCATCCGCCGCACCTTCTCCTGGGCCATCCGCCTCATGTTCGGCAAAATCGAAAGGCTCTCCCAGCCCCCCCAAAGCAAAATCCCCATGCGATCCGTCGATGGCGCGCTCGCCAGCCACGCCACCTTCGTCGAAGCGCCCCCCACACCCTCACGCCGCGGCCGGGCGCTGAGCCTGCCAGTGGCTGGATGATCCGTCGCGTTCCACGCCTCCGCTATCCTCTGGGCTTGGTGTGCCCGCCATCATTTTTCCGCGCATTAACGCCCTTAACCGCCGCCGCTTCATCCTTGGCGCGCATCAAGCCGCTGGCGCGCATGACCTGACTGGTGATCCCGTCAACCATCGTCATTGCCCCGACGCATCCGCCGTCCTCAGCGCGAATCACCTTGCCCACGTATTTCTCCGTGTGGCGGAAGTAACCCGCCGCCTCATTCTCATCGCTCATTCGCGTCACGTTGACCGTCGTGCCGCTTTCCTTGCGATACACCTCGCTCCCGTGGATCAACGCGGCCGCCTGCGAGAACCAAGCGTGAATCGTGCTCATTTCGTGAACCTCTCCGCTTCTCAGCGGTGTGCGCGGGACCTGCGGTTCGCCGATCCATATTCCGGCTGCAACATGTAACATTTTCTCATGCTCAGCCCCGCGAAAGCGCCGATGGAGAGGAAGACGGCAAAAACAATGGAAACGAAGCTGAAGTGACCGTTCATCACCCACCTCACGGTGGCGTAGGCCAGGCCGGCCACGGCCCCGACAACCAGGCCCATGAGAAGAACGGCGGGCCAGTTGCTTACAAATCTCCCCCGGCGATAAATGGCTAAATCCCTGATCATGATGGATCCTTTCTCTTTGAAACGTGACTGAGCCCTGTGGCTCGGTTCCAAACAGGCAAGATGGGCGAGGGAGACAGATAACGCGGAAGGGATGAAGCGCTACCCTGACTCTGTCGTCAGTCAGCCACGCCCACTGTAGCACATCCCTCCTGATTGCGGGGTGGAAATCCACCAATAGCCCCCGACCGCTGTTTTTGCCATCTTCACCGAATGTCGGTGATGCCTTATGTTAAGGCGGTCCCGGCGTAGCAGTTTATTGCAAGCAGCTTTATTCCCAGGAGCAACGCCTTTGTCCGCCAATGACCTTCGCGCCGCAGATCCCACCGAATCCCTGCGGTTCATGTTTGCCGTCGGCATCGAGTGCTCCTGCCCCGTCATCGCCGGCGGCCAGCGCGTCGACCAGCTCCGCGACACCGGCCACTACGAAATGTGGCAGACCGACCTGCGCATCGTCCGCGAGCTCGGCCTGCGCTATCTGCGCTACGGCCCACCCATCTACCGCATCTTCAAGGGCCGCGGCGAATACGACTGGAGCTCCCTCGACCCCGTCATGGCCGAGATGCGCCGCCTCGGCGTCATCCCCATCATCGATCTCGTCCATTTCGGCCTCCCCGACTGGCTGGGCAATTTCCAAAACCACGAATGGCCCGACTATTTCGCCGAGTACGCCCGCACCTTCGCCGAGCGCTATCCCTGGGTCCGCTATTACACCCCCGTCAACGAGATGTACGTCACCGCCCTCTTCTCCGCCGCCTTCGGCTGGTGGAACGAAATGCTCCGCAGCGATGTCGGCTTTCTCACCAACATCAAAAACTCCGTCCGCGCCTCCATCCTCGCCATGCGCGCCATCCTCGATCTCCGCCCCGACGCCATCTTCATCTACAGCGAAAGCACCGAATACGTCCATCCCGGCTCCCCCCAGATGGTCACCCAGGCCCATTTCATGAACGAGCGCCGCTTCATCGCCCTCGACCTGCTTTTCGGCCACGACGTCTCCGCCACCATCTACCGCTATCTCCTGGCCAACGGCATGACCCCCGAGGAATACATGTGGTATTTCAACCAGCGCGACCTCCGCCGCCACTGCATCATGGGCACCGACTATTACATCACCAACGAGCACGTCGTCCGCGCTGACGGCACCGCCATCGGCGCTGGCGATGTCTACGGCTACTACGTCATCACCCGCCAGTATTTCGACCGCTACCGCCTCCCCGTCATGCACACCGAAACCAACCGGGTGGACAAGCACGCCGTCGAATGGCTCTGGAAGGAATGGATGAACCTCCTGCGCCTTCGCGAAGATGGCGTCCCCATCATCGGCTTCACCTGGTACGGCCTGGTCGACATGAAAGACTGGGACACCGCCCTCACCAAAATGCGCGGCACCGTCAACCGCGTCGGGCTCTACACGTTGGAACGCAAACAGCGCAAAGTCGCCCGCGAATACCGGCGGTTGGTGCAGGAATATTCCCAGCTCCCCATCTCCTCCAGCAAGTTTCCGATTCTCACCGCCTGAGAACTGGCAACGCCATCCGCCTTCAAATAACATTTCTCCCCGAGGCAACAATGATCAGGATGCTTGCGGAACCCGAGTTGGCAGAGTTTCCCGAGCATTTCGTATTGGAGAGTGCGAGCTGGCGTCTATACGAGATGCTCCTGCGCGAAACCCGCGACCGCCGCCTCTATATCACCTACGACCAGGGGAGGCTCGAACTAATGGCCCCGCTACCGGAACACGAGGGGATCAAAACGCTCATCGGTGGATTTATTGAATTGATCTCCCTCGAATTAAACATCCCCATGCGCCGCCTGGGCAGCACAACCTTCAAACGCAAGGAACTCGCCCGTGGCCTCGAGCCCGATGAGTGCTACTACATCCAGCACGAACGCGAGGTCCGCGGCAAGAAAAGAATTCGCCTCGGCTCCGACCCGCCTCCCGATCTGGTCGTCGAGGTCGATGTGAGCTATCGCGCCATCGATCGTGAGGGCATCTACGCCGCCATGGGCGTGCCGGAAATCTGGCGATACGACCGAACTGGCCTGCGCGGCCTTCGCCTGACTAAAGATGGGCAGTACAAATCCACCCAGAAAAGTCTCGCGTTCGGTTTTCTGAAAATCGCCGATGTCGCGCGATTCTTAAATATGCTCGATGACCTCGATGAAACAACCGTCTTTCGCCGCTTCCGCGATTGGGTTCGCGAGATTCCCCAGGCTGGCTGATCTCTCGATTACTTCCGTGCCACCTGCTTCCACCTCCTGTAATACAAAAACCCAATGCTCGGCCCAAACGCCAGCAGCATCACCGCCACTCCCGCGCAAATCCCAATCCCCGTCGCAATTCCCGCGCAGCACTCACCGCGGCGGCGCACCACGATGTGCGTCGGCACCGCCACCAGCAATTCCAGCACGCTTCCGGCCAAGAGATACCGGTGCAGACGTGACGCAATCGAGGCTGGATCTCTGCTGGCCGCCATTCGCCAGAAAACCAACGACCACAGCGCCCACGAGAAGACCGATATCCCGATCACCGTCCAGAATGCCCCATCCCCCTTGAATTGCAGCCATTCCCACATGGCAATCCCGCCGCCAAACACCAGTATTCCGGCCAGCAATCCCGACCCCAGCAGCGGAAACCAGAGCGAGCGTCGCGTGAATGGCCTGCGGCTCGACACGCGGACCGGGACGAAGATCAGACTCGTCTGGCCGATGATCAACACCGAAATGCTGGCCACGATGGGGAGCAGGATGGAGTCGTGGTCAATGGCGGGCGGGATCACAAGCACCAGAATCACGCCGAGAATCAGCAGCGCGTAGATGATGCTGATGGCGTAGACCCACCGGGGACGGCGCCGCGCGGGCTCCATCTCAGCGGATTCGTATGCGAGTGTCGGCACTGGTGCTGGATCCATATTCATTCCGTCACTGGCAACAGGCTGACGTTCATCTCCTTGTAATAAAGCCGCAGGGTCGATCTCCCAGATGAACAGTATTTCATCATCCATTCATGATGAAAACCCGGCAATTCTTCGCAAAATAAATGGATTCCACGTTCTTGCTCAGTTTTTTTGACGAATCAAACCCACCGACTTCCCTCAATCGCAAATCGCAAATCGCAAATCGAAAGTTTCCGCCCCCAGCGCCCACCCCTTGGCCCATGTCCCTTGCCCCTCGCCCCTTCGCGCCTCAATGCCTCACCACATGCCTCCCCACATGGTCGATCAGCTCATCGTACGAGAACCGCGTTTTTACCAGGTACTCACAGACGCCCAGTTCCCTCGCCCGGCTCATCCGGCCTTCATCCGACAAGGCCGTCAACAGAATCACCGGCAGCTTCTTGTACTGCGGCTCATCACGCAGCTCCTCCAGCAGGGTCATGCCATCCATCTCCGGCATCATCACATCCAGCAGAACCAGGTCGGGAGTCGCGGAGTGCAGACGAGCCAGGGCCTCCAGGCCGTTGGCGGCGCCGACGACCGTGTACCCCTCCCGCTGGAGAATCTTCATCACCACTTCGCGGGCGACGGACGAATCTTCAACAACAAGAACTGTGCTGTTCATGGTCCGCCCAATCCTTCTCGCGATGCGTCTCCTGGGGCGCTGGGTGAGCAAGCGCCAAAGTCCGCCCGCGGCCGCCTTCCGTAGTTCGCTTCAATCCTCATCATCGTTCCCGCTGGTGATGCCGAGCTCTTCCTCCGAGATATGGCTCTCGGCCTTGTCGCCGGGCTGGTCCCGGCCATCGGACCTGCCCGCGGCCACCAGATCCTTCCCGGGCCGCTCGCCGGGCTTGGTCTCAGGGTGCGATCGGGAGGCAACCGCCCGCGTTGTGCCAATCGTCTTACCTTCGCCGGGCGTGGCCGATTCGCCGGTGGCAATCGGCTGCCACGCCGGCTCGTGCCGCGGCTGCTTGTTGCCGGGAGTGGCGCTGCTGGTTGCTCGCGGGGTTGCAGCGCTTTGGGCCGCTTCCGCCGCCTTCTTCGGATCGCCCGAGCCGGCCACGTGCGACCGCTCATGCACCGCCGCATTTCGGCCATCCAGCGTCGATGCGTATTTCATGCCGATGGTCGTCTCCGGCTCATCACGCAGCAATCGGTTCACCAATTCCACACCCTGCATCAGGGAATGGTCGGTGTTGGAGACCTCATACTTCCACATGCCAAACCGGCCGCGGGAATATATACCGTGCTGTTCGAGGAACGGGATCGCCTGGGCGAGGATGTCATCGCGCTCGACGCTGGGCGTGGGATACGAGTACTTGGCGTCGAACAGCCACGTATCCACGATGTCCTTCCGATCCTGATCCTTGATCATGCCCGCGTTGATCAGGCCCTGGATGACGTCATCGACGACGCGCTTGCCATCGACGGGCTTGAACTCGCTGTAGCTGGTTTCGCAGAGCAGGCTGTAGTGGGTGTTTTTGTCGGGCGTCATGTAGGGGGAATAATTGGAAAGGTAGGTGGCGCGATAGAACGGGCAGTTGTCTTCGGGGAAATACATCCAGCTCTTGGTCGAGGGGCAGGGCTGCTTGATGCCGATGCCGACCATGTAGCCGCCGGAGTGGCGCAGCGACGCGGTGGCTTTCTTGATCTCGCGCGGGACATCGCCGTTGAGCAGGTCGTTGCAGAGCTTATCGAGGGGCATGGTGGAAATGAGGATGTCGTAGGGAACGATCTGCCCATCCGCGAAGCGGATTTCCTTGCGCTTGAGGTTGATGAAATCGACAGGCCGATTGAGATTGACGTGGCCTTCCAGGGGTTTGCCAAAGCGGCGATAGAATTCGCCCGTCCCGCCGGCCAGGGGGAACTTGAACTGGTTGTTGGGCCCCCAGCCAAAGTCGTCGGTGCCGAGGACGACGTTTTTGATGGCGCGGTTGATATCGACCATGGCCACGCGCTCGCCGATCCATTCCTTGTTCATCAGCTTGGGCGGATGGGCCCAGACCTTGAAGTTGTAGGGCTTCATGAAGTGCTTGCAGATGCCATCGCCGAAAACGGCATCCATGAACTCTTCGAAGTTCGCCGCGGCCTTGTGGTCGCGCCTGGTCTGGGCCTCGA
Source organism: Tepidisphaeraceae bacterium (assembly GCA_041482675.1). Lineage (GTDB taxonomy): Bacteria > Planctomycetota > Phycisphaerae > Tepidisphaerales > Tepidisphaeraceae > JBGPEF01. The sequence goes on from JBGPEF010000007.1 coordinate 23,983, forward strand.
TCAGGCCGGTGAGGCATTCGTAGGTGACTTCCTTGGGGAGGTAGCGGATGTTGTTCTGGAACGGATAGGGCACCCAGGTGTTGAACATGCGCACCCAGCACTCGCGCATGTTCATCTGGTACTCTTCGCCCATCAGGTCATCGAAGCACTGGTCGTAGTATTTGTAATGGCTGAACATCACGTGGCCGCCGATGTCCCAGGTGAAGCCGGCCGAGTCGGTGTAGGAAGAAGCCAGGCCGCCGATGTGGGGGAGGCGGTCGTAAATCTGGAAGTTGCGGTAGCCGAGTTCCTTGAGTCTATAACCCGCGCCCAGGCCGGTGGGCCCGGCGCCGATGATGACAATTTTGTTTTCCTTGCCGTTATCCATGCGAAGCTCCTGCACAAATGGAGTCGGTTCTGTCGGTCCTCACGATCCCTGCGTCGGGGCGTACTGGTAGGCGATTTCGATGTCGCTCAGGGGCGATATCTTGCGGCGCGAGCGGCGGTCGTCCTTCTTCACCGCCTCGGCGATCAGACCCTGCATCGTCTTGACCGTGTTCTCCCAGCTCGCGCCGCGGGCCTTGTCGATGCCGCGCTGGGTTCGCTCGGGGTCTGGATTTTTCAGAAGGCGCTCAGCCTCGGCGAGGAATTCGTCCATGGTCTTGACGATGGAAACGGTGTCCGCGTATTGGCGCACGACATCCTTGACCGGAGTGCCGATCACCGGCCGGCCGGTGGCGAGGTATTCGAGGGCCTTGGTGGGATTGATGTATTGGGTCGAGGCGTTCATGGCGAAAGGCATCATGCAGAGGTCGAAGGCGCGGCAGTAGTTGGGGAGGATCTGGTAATCGCGGCCGCCCATCCAGAAGAGATTGGGGGAGTGGGGGAGGAGATTGGGATCGACCTTCACAACCGGGCCGACCATGGCGAAAGACCAGTCGGGGCGGGCGCGGGCCATCTCGCCGACCATGGCATAATCGACGCGCTCATCGACCACGCCGAACCAGCCGAGGATGGGGCGGGCCATGAAGTCGATGTCCGGGGGAATGACGGTGCCCGGGTCCTGGGCCTTGGCGAAATGCTCGAACTCGACGCCGCAGCCGAAGAAGTGAGCGTTGTCGTGCTGCTGTTTCTTCCGGCTCCACAGCTCGTAGCCGCCGGTGAAAACGATGTCGGCGAAATCCATCAGGCGGGATTCGTTGGCGACGAGCTGCGGGGGCGCGCCGGTGAACTGGCTGAGTTCATCCATGCAGTCGTAGACGATGCCGCGGTTCTCGAAGTGGCCGAGGGACCAGGCGGAATCCATCGGGCTGTAGTACCAGAGGAGGGGCTTGTCGAAGGTGCCATCATCGTCGTTCATGGCCTTGATGGATTCGTTGACGAATTCGCGGAGCTTGTTGGGGAGCTTGGGATTCTTGTTCCACGAAGCCGGCAGGTGTGGGCAGGCGACGGTGACATTGGGCATGACGCGATGGAACTGGAGATCGGGCTCGGAGCCTTCGGGGCGATCGAAGAACGGTTCTTCGACGAAGAGAATCTGGTGCTTCCTGGCAAAGCGCGAGAGGAACTGCTGGGGGCGCTGCCAGACGAAGCCCCAGCGCAGATGGCTGAAGACGACGATGCCGTAGCGGTCGGTTTGGCGGCGTTCGGAGATCTCAAGGCCGGCGGAGATTGCGCCGGCGGCCGCGGGTTCGCCGGCCAGGCCTGGAGCCGGGTCGGCGGCGATTCGGTCGGCGGTGGCGGTGGCGGTTTTGTGGCCGTTGCCGTTGCCATTTCCGTTTCCATTGCCGTTGCCGTTTCCATTTCCGTTGCGGCCCTGGGCGTTATCGCGTGCGACGGAGGCGGGGATTTCGGTCGAGAGGGTTGGCTGAATCCACTCGCCGACGGGGGGGAGCTGTTCTTCCTGGGCTTCGCGGGAGGGATGGGAGATTTCCTCGAGCTTGCCGACTCTTTCCTCGCCGGATTCGATCACTTCGCGCAGTTGCTTGACGAGCGGAGTGGGGACACGGGCCAGGGAGCCATCGGGCTGGCGCTTGAGGTGCCACAGGCCGACCTCGTGGATTTTGCCGATGCGATGAGTGAGAGCGCCATCCCAATCGACCTGGTCGAGCATGGGCCACCAGATCAGGCCGAGCATGGGGATGCCTTCTTCGCGGAGGCGGCGGATGTGGGTGACGTTGGATTCGAGCCAGATCTCGCGATTGATGGGCTGGCCTTCGATGCTGGTCTCGGTGAGCATGAGGGGGATGCCGTAGCGTTGCCAGTAGGCGCTGGCGACGCCGTAGAGGCCGACGGGGTTGTCAGCGCGGCGCTGGCGGACGTTGTTGCCGACCATGTCGAGGGACCAGTCGCTGTGGGGGTAGTAGTCGAGGCCGAGGACGTCGGGGGACTGGGGATTGGTGCGGAACCAGTCCAGATCGAGCTCGCTCATGCCGTAGCTGGTGAGCCAGGAATAGAGGGGGTGGTATCGATCGACGCGGCCCTGGAGCAGATCGAGCACGAGGAAGCGGCGGAGATTGCGGCGCTTGGCCTCGGCTTCGAGCTGGGGGCTGCGGGTTTTGTAGGATTCGGCGGCGTCGCAGAGGAGCACAGTGGCTTCGGGCTGCGCGCGGCGGATGGCGCGGATGCCGCGATTGACGCCCTGGACGATGCGCGAGAGGACGGGCATGTAGCCGCGCCATTTGCGCGAATGGGGCGGCCAGAAGCCGAAGTCGCCGGAGAAGAGGGCGGAAACGAGCGGTTCATTGAACGGACACCAGGTTTGGACGGTGGAGCGATAGCGGCTGACGAAGGCTTCGGCGAAGCGCTCCAGTGCCTCGGGGAATTGGGGATCGCCGACGGCCTGTTTGAGCCAGAGGGGCGTGCCGAAGTGCATCACATCCATCAGGGGAGTGATGCCGAGCTTCTCGAATTCAGCGAGGCGCTCGTCGGCCATGTCCCAATTGAACTGGCCGGGCTGCGGTTCGAGGATGTGCCAGGGGAGTGCATAGCGGAGATGGTTGATGCCGAGTTCTTCCTTGGCGAGCTTAAGGTCTTCGCGCCAGAAGCGGTTGTGCTGGGTCCATTGGAACTGATCGACGTTGAGATGCGGGAGGAAGGAGCATTCGATGCCGGCGCCCCAGATGAACTCTTTGAAAGGGAGGGAATCAACGGACGCGGGGAGGGCGGAGGGGGCGGCCTGGGGCGAGTCGGACTGGAGAAGTTGGGTGTTCATGCGCGTACACTCTCCGTTTAGCAAGCTCGCGACTTGTCTGGCGGAACAACTCGCTGGATTTAGTTTTCGTTAGCGGCCTGGTGATTCAGGCCAGCTGCCGTGCTCCTTGCCAGCACGGGCGGGTGCGAACGACATGAGGTAGTTCGGTGATTGCGGTGGAGCCCACAGCTCATCGAATCGTGCCGAACTGTTTGAGGCGACAGTCGACGTACCGGTTCCACTGGGGTGGCGAGGCCGGAGATACGGCTCGCTCCGTCGGTTTGAAACCCTGGACGTCGCTCGAAGCGGCGGACAGGCTCATCTTCGGATTCGAAGTTCTAATGGCCGCCCGTTTCATTGCTACCTCACCCGTTACAGAGTCCCTGAGTTATCACTGATTTTCGGCAGCAAAGGGTATGCCTTTAAGGCAGGGCGGTTGACCTCGGATGGCCGCGGAGGCGCCGGGAGCGTAATTCCGTTACGAAAGTCACGAGGAAATTTTCTGAGGAGGGTGGAGCGGAGCGAGGGGTGAGAGCGGGCGGGCAAGTCGAACAAATAGACAGGGTGTCCAGAGAGAGGACACGTTGACAGGGACAAGCTGCCCGAACCAATGGAGGTCCGGTTGGGGATTTAGATGGGAATTTAACCGATTTTGTTCTTTCTTGTCTGCCGCTCGGCCGCCCGCGAAGTTAATGAGCGGCGGCGGTGGTCGGCAGTTTGGGGGCGGCGGGCTCATCCGTGGCGCGGTCGGTCGCCGGGCTGGCAGCAGGGGCGGGATCCTGAAGCTCGGCGACGAGGGTCGTGGTGGATTCGACCTCGACGCGCCGATTCACCTGCTTGAGCTCAGGCGTATAGGCGCGCTGGATGACGGGCTCGTAGGTGGAGCAGCCCAGGACGCGGAGAATTTCCGGGGCCACGCCGTGAGAGACGAGATAATCGGCCACGACTTTGGCGCGGCGGATGGAGAGGTCGAGCTGCTGCTGGGCATCGGTGGATTCGGGATAGTCATCGAGCGAGGCGTGGCCGCGCACGAGCATGATGTTCTTGTGGCCTTTGATGAGCAGGGCGATCTGGTCGAGGATTTTTTTGGAGTTGGTGGAAAGGGTGGCGCTGCCGGGATCGAAGAGGACGCGGCTGCCGACGATGGCCTGGCTGCCGCGGCGGACGCTGACGACTTCGGGCTGATCGCCGTCGGCGCCTTTGCGCTCGATTTTGGTCTTGCCGCCGTCGCCGGGGCCTTTGAGGGGCTTCATGTTCTGGAGCTTCTGGAGGAGCATGAGCTGGTCAACGGGGTCTTTGGATTGGGGGTCGGGAAGGTAGTCGAACGCTTCGCGGATCTTGGCCACCAGCTTCAACCACTCCTCATTCGCCTCCGGTGTGTCAGCTTTCCCTGGTGCGGGTTTGAGCACCCACAGAATTACAAAGAACCCCATCATCAGCATGACGAGATCGGCGAAGGTGAAGATCCACTCGGGGCATTCTTCGCACTCTTCCTGTTTGCATTTGCAGTGTTTGGCCATGAACTACGCTGCTTTGGCGAGAGCGGTCTGTTGCCGCGTGCTGAGGAAGCTGAGGAGCTGCATTTCGACGACTCTTGGATTATTGCCGG
>JBGPEF010000008.1:0-27125 GCA_041482675.1 Tepidisphaeraceae bacterium
ACCTTCGCGCCATGCTTTTCCAGCAGCTTGCGAATCCCTTCGTGCCCAAAGCGCACCGCGAACCGATAGCTGGTAAATCCCCGCCCATCCGCCGTATTCACATCCGCCCCGCACAGGATCATCTTCTCGATCAGCTTCAAATCCCGTCCCTGCATCACCGCCTTGTGCAGGTGCGTCCGATTGTGCTGCCAGGGAATCCGGAAATTCGGATCGGCCCCGTGCTCCAGGAACAGCATCGCCGCATCCGGACTCTTGAAATCCAGCGCCCTTCCCAGGCAATACGAAACCCGCCGCGGATGCGGCCTGGCCTCCAATATCAATTTCAGACATGCCGTATCCGCAAACTCACTGGCGTGATAAAGCGCCTCCGTCCCCAGCACCTGCGGCGCTTCTGATTCCCCAGGATCACCCATCAATTCATTCACATCCGCCCCCGCATCCAGCAGCATCCTGGTCAGCCGCGGATTGTTCGCGATCCCGGCCGCCCCAAACAGCGGCGTCTGAATCTGCTTCTGGTTGTCCGTCTCCACGAAATAGTGCGAGTTGGGATCGGCGTGCACCGCCAGCAGCAGCTTCACGATCTCCACAATGTCATTCGCCCGCTTCTGCTCCATCCGCAAAAATCGCGAGAAGCAGCAATACAGAATCGGCTGCCACTCCAGCGGCCCGGCCTTCTGCCGCGCCATTTCCGGCTCGGTTTCCAGGTGCTCCTTAAACGCCTCCAGCTCCCCGGACACGCACGATGTGTAAAGGTCATAACCCGCCAGTTTGGCGTCGGCCGCCAGCAGCGCATTGGCCAAAACCATGTCCCCCGAGCACGCCGCCTTCACCAGCGCCGTCGCCCGGCTGGGCATGTCGGCCGCAAAAACCATGATAAACTGCTTCAACCGCGGCCAGCTGGCAAACCCATGCTCCCGCGCAATCGCGTGCTGTGCCGCCTGCCTTGTCTTGAATTCGCCCTTCTTTGTCCGGTGCTTCACTTCATCGAGAATCGGGCGCAGATCGGGCTTTTCTGGCAGCTCCCGCTTCTTTTTACCGGTATCGTTCATCTCAACCGGCCGTATGTTATTTTGCTTCGTACCAACCACAAACACCTCCAGAGTACAGATCGCCATTGACCTCTATCGGTCCGCTTGCGAGCATAGTTGGGCGCATTTCCAACAGGCTTTGGCGTCAGTGGACTTTCAACAGGAAAGGGAACCGATGCGACTCGCAAAATCTCTTGCCACCGTCTCGACCTGCATTCTCCTCGCCGCCGCACTGGCTCAGCAGCCGGCACGCGCCGCCCAGGCCATCCCCGCGGTCAACGAACGCATGAAGGAGTTCGTCGCCCAGGGCGAAATCGCCGGCGCTGTCACCCTCGTGGCCAATAAAGACAAGATCCTGCACCTTGATGCCACGGGCCGCGCTGATCTTGCCAGCGAATCGCCAATTCAGCGCGACGCCATCTTCTGGATCGCCTCCATGTCCAAACCCGTCACCGGCGTCGCCGTCATGATCATGCAGGATGAAGGCAAGCTCTCTATCGACGATCCCGTCGAGAAATACATCCCCGAATTCGCCAATTACAAAACCGCCGACGGCAAAAAGGCCGTCATCACCATCAAACACATCCTCACCCACAGCTCCGGCATGCCCGAGGCCACCGCCGATGAGAGCAAATCCTCCCGCACCCTCGCCGAGCTGGTCCCGCATTTCCTCGACAAACCCCTCCAGTTCGATCCCGGCAGCAAATGGCAGTATTGCCAGTCCGGCATCAACACCGCCGGCCGAATTGTCGAGATTGTCTCCGGCCAGTCCTTCGATAAGTTTCTCCAGGACCGCATCTTCGCCCCCCTGGACATGAAGGACACCACCTTCTATCTCACCGAGCAACAATCCCAGCGCCTCGCCAAGTCCTACAAAAAAGCCGACGGCAAACTCTCCGAAGCCCAGATCTTCCTCCTCGACGGCAAATCGCCCGTCTCGCGCGAGCGCTATCCCGCCGCGAACGGCGGCCTCTTCTCCACCGCCCTCGACTATGCCCGCTTCTGCCAGATGCTTCTCAATAACGGCGAATTAAACGGCCGCCACATCCTTAAGCCCGAATCCGTCAAACAATTCTCCACCGTCCAGTTCCCCGATCTCAAAACCGGCTTCACCCCCGGCAACGGCTGGGGCGTCGGCTGCTGCATCATCCGCGAACCCCAGGGCGTCACCGCCATGCTCTCCCCCGGCACCTATGGCCACGGCGGCGCATACGGCACCCAGGCCTGGATCGACCCCCAGAAGAACCTCATCTACATCCTCATGGTCCAACGCGCCAATTTCCCCAACGCCGACAATTCGGACGTCCGCAAGGCCTTCCAGCAGGCCGCCTCCGAAGCGCTGGCTCATCCGTAACACGGGCATCTTGCCCGTGAGATTGTTTGTGTGCCGTGGCACGCGCCGCCCCGCCCGTGTCTCAAAAAATGCTCCAGGACCTCCCCACAACTCCTGTCCTCGCCTACCAATCCCCCTCACCCCAATCCCCATCCCTCTACTCCTGGCTCGTCGTCGCCATGCTCTGGTGCGTCTGCCTCTTCAACTACGCCGATCGCCAGGCTATTTACTCCGTCTTCCCTCTCCTCAAATCCGAAATGAAACTCAGCGATGTTCAGCTCGGCATCGTCGGCGGGTCTTTCATGTGGGTCTACGCCGCCGCACTCCCCTTCGCCGGCATCATCGGCGATACCTTCTCCCGCAAAACCCTCATCCTCGGCGGCCTGATCTTCTGGTCCCTCATCACCCTCGCCACCGCGCTTTCAACAAAGTATTGGCACCTCGTCCTCTTCCGCGGCCTCGAAGGCCTCGGCGAAGCCTTCTATTTCCCCGCCTCCATGTCCCTCATCTCCGACTATCACTCCCCGCGCACGCGCAGCCGCGCCATGTCTTTCCACCAATCGAGTGTCTATGTCGGCACCATCGCCGGCGGAACCGCCGCCGGTTTCCTGGCGCAAAAATACGGCTGGCGAAGCGGCTTCTACCTCTTCGGCCTCCTCGGCACCATCCTCGGCGTCGTCCTCCTGTTCACACTCAAGGAGCCCACGCGCGGCCAATCCGAGCAGGTCGAAATCCCCCAAGACAGCGAACCCATCCTCCCCGCCATCCTCTCCATTCTCTCCACGCCCATGGTCCTCATCCTCATCCTCGTCTTCACCGGCGCAAACTTCGTCGCCGCCATCTTCCTCACCTGGATGCCCTCTTATCTCAATCGCGCCTTCGGCATGAGCCTCTCCATGGCCGGCCTCAACGCCACCTTCTGGCTCCAGATCGCCTCCATCCTCGGCGTCATCAGCGGCGGCTTTCTCGCCGACAAGCTCGCCCGCCGCTACGGTGGCGGCCGAATGATCACCCAATCCTTCGGCCTCCTCCTGGGCGTCCCTTTTATCTTCCTCACCGGCTGGACCACCGCCGTCCCCATCCTCGTCATCGCCATGATCGGCTTCGGCTTTTTCAAAGGCCTTTACGACGCCAACATCTGGGCCTCTCTGTACGACGTCGTCCCCGTCCGCCGCCGCGCCACCGCCCTTGGCCTCATGAACGCCATCGGCTGGTTCGGCGGCGGCGCAGGCGCTGTCACCATCGCCATCCTCTCCAAAAAATACGGCATGAGCGCCTCCCTCAGCGCCACCTCCGCCATCTATCTGATCTTCGGCTCAGTTCTGCTTCTTGGCACCTGGCTCTTGATGTCCAACAGACGAGTAAACCAATGAACCAACCACCACCGCCCAATCAGCTCGAAATCCTTCGCCGTTTCACCACCCCCACCATCTCCAACGCCCTCGAGCGCCTCGGCCTCCCCCACAGTCTCCAAAATCAGACCGACCACTCCATCAAATGCATCTTCCCCGAATTTGGCGCAGTCGTCGGCTACGCCGTCACCGCCACCATCCGCTCCGCCGCCCCCTGCGCCAATCCCAAGTATCCGAGCCGAAAACCCTACTGGGACCACATCCTCCGCTACCCCGCCCCGCGCATCGCCATGATCGAAGACCTCGACGACCCTCCCGCCGGCGCTTACGTCGGCGAGGTGAACAGCAACATCCACCGCGCCCTCGGCTGCATCGCCATCATCACCGACGGGTGCGTCCGCGATCTGGATGAAGTCCGCGCGTTGCAATTCCCCCTCTGGTCCCGGGCCATCGCCGTCTCCCACGCCCACTGTCACCTGGAAGACTTCGAAATTCCCGTCACAATCGGCGGCCTCAAAGTCCTCCCCGGCGACCTCATTGACGCCGACCGCCACGGCGCGCTCGTCATCCCCAAAAACCTCGTCGTCCAGGTCGTCTCCGCCGCCAAAGCAGTCGAAGACTACGAGCGCCCCATGATCAACCTCGCCAAATCCCACGAGTTCTCCACCGAAAAACTCGCCAGGCTTCTCGAAAACGAAATCGTCTGAAGGAGCATCGCATGAAAGCGCTTCCGCCACTCTCTCCCTCTCGTCGCTGCTCCGCTCTTTTCCCCTCGCCCCTGTACCCAGGGGAGAGGGTTAGGGTGAGGGGTCTTCGTCATTCGTCATTCGACATTCCTTCGTCATTCGTCATTCGTCATTCGTCATTCCTCCTCGCCCTCCTCCTTCTCTCCCCATCCCTCACCCTCGCCGCCGACGCCCAATTGCTCGACCTGAGCAAAGCCCTCGTTCTTTCTCCCGCTGATGCAAACAAACAAGAACGATCCTCCATCCAAATGCTCGTTGATGAAATCGCCGTCCGCACTCAAATCCGCCCCCTCATCACCCACACCCCACCCCGCGATCCCGCGCCCATGATCATTGCCGGCGTCACCGCCCGTCTCAAAACCATCAACCCCGACGCAAAATGGCCCGTCCCCGCCGGCCCCGAGGGCTATCACATCTGGACCGACACCACCGGCCCCGCTCCCATCCTCTTCATCGCCGCCGACGACTCGCGCGGCCTGCTTTTCGGCGTCGGCCGACTCCTCCGCACTCTTCGCCTCTCCCGCCAGAAAATTGAACTCCCCTCCGACATCAACCTCCACACCGCCCCCAAGGCAACTCTCCGCGGCCACCAACTCGGCTATCGCCCCAAAACCAATTCCTACGACGGCTGGACCGTCGCCATGTGGGAGCAATACATCCGCGACCTGAGCGTCTTCGGCTGCAACGCAATTGAATTGATCCCACCTCGATCCGACGATTTGGCCACCAGCCCGCATTTCCCCATTCCGCAAATGCAGATGATGAGCGAGATGTCGCGCCTCGCGGATGATTACGGCCTGGATGTCTGGATCTGGTACCCCGCCCTCGACCGCGATTATTCCGATGCAAAAACCGTCGAAGCGGCTCTCAAGGAATGGGCCGATGTTTTCTCAAAGCTCCCGCGCATCGACGCCGTCTTCGTCCCCGGCGGCGACCCCGGCCACACCTCGCCCAAAATCCTCATGTCTCTCCTGGAAAAACAAACCGAAAACCTCCACCGATTTCACCCCAAAGCGGCGATGTGGATGTCGCCGCAGGGTTTTAATGCCCAGTGGATGAGCGAATGGGTCGAGATCATGAAGCAGGAGCCGAGTTGGATCACCGGCGTCGTTTACGGACCGCAAATTCGTCTGCCCTTGCCGGAAATCCGCAAGCTCATCCCCGCCAAATATCCTCTTCGTCATTACCCCGACATCACCCACAGCACGCATTGCCAATATCCCGTCCCCGACTGGGATCCCGCCTTCGCGCTCACTGAAGCCCGCGAGCCGATCAATCCCCGGCCCACGCAGATGGCCAAGATCTATCGCCTCTTTGCGCCCCACACGATCGGCTTTCTGACTTATTCGGAAGGGTGCAACGACGACGTGAACAAAACCGTCTGGAGCGGGTTGGGATGGGACGATCAGACGGATGTGAATGAAATTCTTCGCGACTATGCGCGATATTTCATCAGTCCCGATCAGGCCGATCATTTTGCGGAAGGGCTATTGACCCTGGAAAAGAACTGGATCGGACCGCTTGAGCAGAACCAAAATGTCGAAGCGACTCTCAAGCTTTTTCAGACGATGGAAAAAGGCGCTTCGCCGCAGATGAAGCTGAATTGGCGCTTCCAGCAGGCGCTCTATCGCGCCTACTACGACGCCTACATCCATCGCCGGCTGAATTACGAGAAGAAAGCGGAGGCGGATGCTCTCGATCAGCTTCGCAAAGCCAGCGGCGATGAAATTCTCCCGGCGGTGGACCGCGCTGAGCAGATTCTCGACCTGGCGGCCACGCAAAAGCCGGCCCCGGAGCTTCGCGCTCGCGTCTTCGAATTGGCCGAAGCACTTTTTCAGTCGATCCGCATGCAACTTTCGGTCGAGAAATATGGCGGAATCTCCGGCCGTGGCACCAACCTCGACACCATCGACACGCCGCTCAACAACCGAGCGTGGCTGAAGCAGCGCTTCGGCATCATCCGCACCCTCCAGCATCCCGACGATCGCATGAAGGTGATCAACGAAATCCTCAACTGGAAAAACCCCGGCCCGCGCGGTTTTTACGATGACCTGGGAAATCCCTCGCAGCAGCCGCATCTCGTCCGCGGCATCGGCTGGCAAGGCGATCCTGATTTCTACGCATCATCCATGTCCCGCCTCGAAGACCGCTTCTCCATCGGCACCCCCCTACCGTTCTCGTGGTGGACCACCGCCGGCCAGCTCTTCGACGCCCCGCTGCAAATGCGCTACACCGACCTCGACAAAGCCGCCGCCTATCGCCTCCGCCTCGTCTACGGCCATTCCTCCGACAATTCCCAAATCCGCCTGATGGCCAACGACAAATTTGAAATCCATCCCCCCATGAACAAACAAGCCCAACCCCTCGAATTCGACCTCCCCCCATCCACCACCAATTCCGGCGACCTCACCCTCACCTTCCTCCCCGAAACCGGCCGCGGCGGCAACGGCCGCTCCATCAACGTCGCCGAAGTCTGGCTTATCCCACGCTGATCGCTTCAATATCCCTTCTTCGGAACACCGGATGTACATCCGGTGCTTCTTTTGAGTTGCGGCTTTTTCTACTGCCCTTTCCCCACCAGTTGCGTCTCCTTCGTCGGGCCAAAGCCAACATTCATCTCCGAACTCACCCGCACTTCGTCTCCGGCGAACTTGAGTGTCACCGTCATGATGTACGGCGTTTCGTAAAAGCACACCTTGGCCACGTAGCTATCCTCCGCCGTCCACGCCCCACTCGCGGCCATCGGCTGCTCGGCCAACTTTCCCCAGCCGCCGCGCCCCTTGCGCCATCCACCACTGGCGCACGCCAGCCGCTGGTCCTTCCCATCAATTCGCGCCGTGATCGTCGTGATCCCCTCCTTCGCATCCACATCCAGCGCCATCGCCTCCAGCTTCCGCTCATTTTCGGGGAACACAAACCGCCTCCCCACGATCCCCGCCGCCGCCGTGGCCGAACCCTGTTGCGGCCGCACCGACAGCCCCTTGAGCATGCTTTCCATCCGTTGCCGCGCCGCTTCATCCGCCGCCAGCGGATCGGGCGATTGAATCCCCGGCAGCAGCGTCTCCCACACCACATCCAGCACCGCCTGCATGTTGCGCACGCCGCTGGTGATTGCCAGCACCGCATCCTCCTTCGGCATCACCACGCAATACTGTCCAAACGCTCCGTCGCCGCGATACGCCCCGTTCCGGCAGCGCCAAAACTGATATCCATACCCCTGGTCCCAGTCGCTGGCGGGATTGCTCCCGTTGGAAGTCTGGAGCGAAGTCGCCGCCGCAACCCATGCTTCGGGAACGAGCTGTTTTCCCTGCCACTTTCCCTTTTGCAGGTAAAGCTGTCCGAGCTTGGCGATGTCTTCCGTGCGAATGCTCAGGCCATATCCCCCCGCGCTGATTCCCTGCGGGCTGGCTTCCCAGGTTGGATTCTCAATCCCCAGCGGCTCAAACAACCGCGGCCTAAGGTAATCCAGCACTGTCATCCCGGTTGCCTTCTGCACGATGGCCGAAGCCATGTAAGTGGCCGACGTGTTATAGAGAAAGTCCGTTCCCGGCTTGAACGGCACTGGTTGCGCTAGAAATGTTTTGGTCCAAGGCTCACCCGCCGTCCGTCCCGGCTCGGCCTGGTGTCCGGTGGACATGCGCAGCAGATCGCTGATCCGCATTGCCTTCAGGTTGGGGCTGGGGCTCGCCGGCGCATCATCGGGGAAAAACTTGAGCACTGGATCGCTGGGGCTGAGTTTCCCTTCCGCAACCGCCATCCCCACCGCCGTCGAGGTGAAGCTCTTGCTCAGCGAATAGAGCGCATGCGGCGACTGCGCCTCATATGGCGTCCACCACCCCTCGGCCACCACTTTCCCATGCCGCACCAGCATGAAGCTGTTCATCGAATCGATCTTGTCCAGTGCCGCAATGCACGACACCACCGCCGCCGGCGAAACCCCCTGCTCTTCCAGCGTGCTCCGCGGCAGCGGCGCGGCCAGGCAGTTGGAACAGGCGACGATCATCAGTGCGGCAATTGAGAGAATTCTCACGCGAACACCTCCAAAAAATCCGCCCCCTCGCTGTGCCCTGGCCAAGGATGAAGTTAATATACCTTCCATGCTCCCAACACACCTCCTTGGATCAAGTCAAATTTCACGTCGCCGCTTCATCGTTGGTTCCGCCGCCGCGGCGGCCGGGGCACTGGCGGCCAACGCGTTCGGCCAGGAACAAGCCGCCGATCGCATCTCCCCGCGCATCGACAAGGTCAATATCGGCGTTGTCGGCGCTGGCGGCCGCGGGACCGAGGACATCAGCGGGTGCGAAGGCCAGAACTTCATCGCCCTCTGCGACGTCGATGACGAGCGCGCGGCCGGCTCGTTCAAGAAATTCCCCAACGCCAAGCGCTACAAGGACTGGCGCAAGATGCTCGAGGCCGAGAAGAACCTCGAGGCCGTCATCGTCGCCACCCCCGACCACAACCATGCCATCGTCTCCATCCACGCCATGAAGCTGGGCAAGCACGTCTATTGCGAGAAGCCCCTCACCCGCACGATCTTTGAAGCCCGCCAGATGGCCAAAGTCGCGGCCGAGATGAAAGTCCAAACCCAGATGGGCACACAGGGCCACGCCTTCGAAGGCACGCGCCAGGCCGTGGAGGTCATCCGCTCCGGTGCCATCGGCGATGTCACCGAAGTCCACGTCTGGTCCGACCGCCCCGGCTCCTGGTGGCAGCAGGGGATCGACCGCCCCACCGATGAGCAGGCCATCCCCGCCACTCTCGACTGGGACACCTGGCTCGGCCCCGCCGCCGAACGTCCCTACAACAAGGCCTATGTTCCCTTCACCTGGCGCGGCTTCTGGGACTTTGGCACCGGCGCGATCGGCGACATGGGCATCCACAACTTCGACACCGCCTTCTGGGCCCTCGAACTCGGCCCGCCCACTTCTGTCGAGGTCAAGGACGCGCAGGGCGTCAACAACGAGACCGGCCCCAAGTGGTGCATCATCGAGATCAACTTCCCCGCCCGCGGCGCAAAGCCTCCGGTGAAGCTGACCTGGTACGATGGCCTCAAGAAGCCCCCCACCGATCTTTTTCAGGGCGAGAAGCGCCCCACCAACGGCTCGCTGATCATCGGCTCCAAAGGCACCCTCTTCACCCGCACCTGGCACGGCGGCGGCGAGGCGGATGATGACTTTTATGTCCTGCTCCCCCGCCGCGAATTCGAAGGCTACAAACCCCCGCCCCAAATTCTCCCCCGCGCCAAGAGCCATCACAAGGAATGGCTGGCCGCCATCCGCGGCGTCGGCGCGCCTCAATCCAACTTCGGCTACGCCGCCGTCCTCACCGAGTCGCTCCTGCTGGGCAACGTCGCCCTGCGCTGCGGCAAGAAACTCGAGTGGGATGCCCCCAATATGCGCGCTACCAACACCCCGCAAGCCGACCAGTTCATCCGCCCCCAGTTCCGCGCTGGCTGGAGCCTGTGAGCTATCGCCGGCCGGGCCGCCGCGTTGTCGGAAGTTGGTCGCCGGTGGCCGGCGTCTGGTCGCGCGCCAAGGCCTCCTGCTCCAGACGCACCAGCATGTTCACCAGGTCTTTGTACGCCTCGTTGAACGCGGCCGCGTTCACATCATCCATCGCATCGGGCGCAACCTGCTCGATCAGCGCGATGCGGCTGTAGATCAGCGGCAGATCAGCTTCGGTGATATTTTTCGGATCGGGGAATCCCTCCTCGTTGAGATCCTCAATCAAATCCTGCCGCGCCTTGGGCGACATGTTGGGATCATTGATCGCCTCATACCACACTTCCTCGGCCTGCGGATCGGCGCCCACAAAGCCCAGGGCAAACCGCGCCACCTGCACCGGCACGGCCGGCTCCGGCGGCGGCAGGGGCTCGAGGTCCTCGGTCGGAATCGCGTCCACTTGCGGCGTGGTCGCGGACCGGGGGGCGGGGCGGTCGAGCGGTTGCTCAACGGCCATCGGCCGGGGCTGTGGCTTGATCACCGGCAGCGGCGGCGGGAGCGGCCGCGGTGTCTGCTCTTCATTCGATCCACCCGCGCTGCGCGCCGGTTGCTTCCTGCTCTTCAAATCCAACCCCCCCGGCTGCTTGGCAATCTGCGGCTGCGTCTTCTTCGGCGGATTCCGGTCCACCAGAAGGAACCAGGCGATCACGCATCCGATGATGACGGCGATCGCCGTCGTCCCCAGCCGCTTCTGATCATCGCTCAACATGCGTAACCTCCTTTCCCACAATTATATCTCAAAACCGGCCATCTCCGCGCCAAAAACGGGACGATCTATGCATACTTCTCCGGCTCCGGATGCACCCACGGCGTTCGATACGGCCGCCGCAGGAGCTTATTGGCTTCATCGTCGTTGGCAATCTGGCCCCTGGCGGAATCCCAGACCAGGGTTCGGCCGAGTTGCATGGACAGGTTGGCCAGGATGCAACTGGCGGTGCTGATGTAGCCTTCTTCGATATCGGCCACGGGCTTGCCGCGGGTTTCGCGGGCTTGCAGCAGGTCTTTCATGTGCCAGCGGATGGCCGAGGCGACGTGTTTTTCCAGATCCTTCTCGGTCTTGTCTTCGGGGTATTTTTCGAATTCCAGCAGGGCATCGCCGTGCAGGGTGGAGGTGGTCTTGCTGCCTTCGATGAAGTCATAGCTGTTGACGCTGGCCTTGAGGGTGCCCTTGTCGCCATAGAAGAAGGCGGCCCAGGGATATTTGGGATCGGGCGATGAGCCCCAGGTGCGGTGGGTCCAGACGACCTTGAGATTGTCGAAGTCGTAGGTGGCGGTTTGGGTGTCGGAGATGTTGGCCTTGGATTTTTTGTCGACGAGGATTCCGCCGCTGGAGGAGACGGACTTGGGCCAGCCCAGGCCGAGCATCCAGCGGACCATGTCGAGCATGTGAACGCACATGTCGCCGACGATGCCGTTGCCATATTCCATGAAGGCGCGCCAGCTTCGGGGATGGACCAGCTTGTTATACGGCCGCATGGGGGCGGGGCCGGTCCACATCTCATAATCCAGATTTTCCGGCGGCGTCGTGTCCGGGGGATTCTGGTTGGCGCGCATGTGGTAGTAGCAGCAGATCTCGACGTAGGCGATGTTGCCCAGCAGGCCCTGCTTGATGACTTTGTCGCGGGCCTCGATCAGGTGGGGGGTGCTGCGGCGCTGGGTGCCGATCTGGACGACGCGTTTGTGCTTGCGGGCGGCGGCCAGCATGGCCTGGCCTTCGACGATGTCGCAACTGATGGGTTTCTGGCAGTAGAGATCGGCCCCGGATTCGACGGCGGCGATCATGGCCAGGGCATGCCAGTGATCGGGCGTGGCGACTTCGACGATGTCCAGGTCCTTCTCCTTGAGCATCTCGCGGTAGTCGGTGTAGGTGCGGGGTTTCTTTTTCGAAGCCTGGCGCGAGGCGACGAGGTCGGCCGCCTCGGCGAGCATTTTCTTGTCGACATCGCAGAGGGAGACGATTTCGACGGGGGCGATCTGAATGAGACGAAGGATGTCGGACTTGCCGTACCAGCCCGAGCCGATGAGGCCGACGCGGAGTGGTTTTTGATCGGCGGCGAAGGCGACGTGGGCATTGAGGGCAGTCGCGGCCACGGCGGCCGCGGTTGATTGGAGGAATTGGCGGCGGTTCATGATTTTGGCTCCTTGGAGGGTGAGATGAGAGGTGAATGTACCGAGGGGGAGGGGGAGGGGACAAGGGAAGGGGGGACAAAGGTGTAAGGGACAAGGGACATGGGACAAGGGACAAGGGACAGGAGAGGAGGAAGTAAGTGGGTTCGTTTTGTAGCGCGGGAATAACGACCCCGGATGGGTGAAGTTGAAAGGGCGTTGGAGCGGGGGGCGGTGGCTTTGTTTCGTCGAAAATTTCGTCGCGGTAGGGAGAGGAAATGGCGTTTTTGGAGCGCTGGAGGGGTTTTTGGTGGGTTTGATTGGCTTTGTTTTGTTGAAGTGGCGGCCCGAAGAGGAAAGAAAAGAGGTTGGAGGGGGTTTTTCGGGGGGTCGTGGCAAAGTGAGTGTGGGTCGGGGGTTGCAGAGAGCATTGGGCAAGAAGATGCGAAAAAACCGACATAAAACCGACCAAAACCGACATGAAACCGACCGGAAACCGACGTGGAATCGACCGGGAAGCGACAGTGAATCGACAGAAACCGACGTGGGGGTTGACGGAGGGTGCGGAGATGGCGGGAGGGGCGCGCGGAGGGGGTGGGGAATGCAAGGCAGCGCGGAAAGAGACGGCATGACTTCCCCCATTCTAAAAACACAGGCACAGAGGCACCGGCACGGCCGGGCGTGCGCTTGTCGCATTATGTGTACGTTTGAGATTGGGGTTTGTTCGGTCGGTTGGGAGTAACCGTTCAGTGACTTTTTTGATAAATGCGATTCCCGCTCGTGGCACCAGTTGAGTCGCGACAAAAACTTGCTGCCACCCCTCGATCCGACGCGATGATCGCAGTTGAGCCAAGACCGACTGAACGGTTACGGTTGGGAGATTTTTTTTGGGCGTAACTGTTTACCGTTACCGGCCGATATGCCTCGAGCCGAGGGATACGCACCGATGAGTACATCGGTGCGTGGCGGACAAGAATGTCCGCCCCACCGTCAGAAGCAGGCTGAAAGCCTGCACTACAACTGGCCGACGCAGGGGACGGTAAACAGTCACGATTTCGCAGGTGCGGTTGGCTTGGTGGTGAAAGCGATGTCAGACGATCGGGAAATCGCCGGTGTCGCCGGTGTCGTATTCCCAGACTTCACCTGGTCCGCCGGCCTGGAGGACGTCGCCGGGGGAGTTGTCTTTGGCTTTCAAAGTGTCAATCCCAGCGCCGCCGGTGAGGGTGTCCTGGCCGCTGGTGTCGGTGAGGAAGTCATCGCCGGCATTGCCGGAGAGATGATCGTTGCCGGACCCGCCGTTGATCGTGTCGCCGCCTTCGTCACCGTTAAGGCCATCATCGCCGCCGCTGCCAAAAAGGCGATCGTCGCCCAGGCCGCCAAAAATCGAGTCGCCAAAATTTCCGCCGGACATCAAATCGTCGCCGTCGCCGCCGTACATGAGGACGATGCCGACGCTGGTCATGGTATCGTCTCCGGCATCGCCGTAGAGCAAATTGGAACCTTCGTCGCCGTGGATGATGTCGTTGCCATTGCCGCCGTGGAGCGTGTCGTGGCCGAGGCCTCCCAGGAGGGCATCGTTGCCATCGCCGCCCTCAGCGCTGTCGTTGCCATCGCCGCAGTCGATGGTTTCAGCGCCGTGGCCGCCGAGGAGCAGGTCATCGCCAGCGCCGCCGTCGAGGAGGGAATTGCCAAAGCCGCCCTTGAGCGTGTCCATGCCATCGTTGCCGTGGAGGGAATCGCCGCCGGCGGTGGCCTCGAGGGAATCGTTGCCCAATCCGCCGATGACATCGTCGTTGTCAGCGCCGCCGTCGAGGGAGTCATCGCCATCGCCGCCGTCGAGTTTGTCGATGCCGAAGCCGCCATAGAGCGTGTCCATTCCCGCATTGCCGGCCATGGTGTCATTGCCATCGTCAACGCTGGGATAGGCGGCGGGCAGAAGCGTGTCATCGCCATCGCCGCCGCTGAGATTGTCAGCGCCGTCGCCGCCGTAGAGCGTGTCGTTGCCGCCTTCGCCTTTGAGGATGTCGTTGAATGCGCTTGAAGGGACGCTGTCATCGCCGTGGAGAAGATCATCGCCATCGCCGCCGGAAAGGGTGTCGATGCCCGCGCCGCCGAGGATCAGGTCGGCGTCAGCGCCGCCTTTGAGGGCATCGTTGCCCGGTCCGCCGAGGATGGTGTCGTTGCCGGCATCGCCGAGGATGGTGTCGCGGCCGGCGGAGCCGAGGAGCTGGTCGTTGCCCGCGCCGCCGGAGATTTTGATGGGGATGTTGAGCGATTGAGCGGAGGCGTGGATGCGAATCAAGTCATTGCCGCCCAGGCCGTCGATGAAGATTTTTTTGACGAGTGCGGTGGGCTGGGAAGCGCGGAGGCCGACGATGGAGAGGCGGTGATTTTTCTGGCGGAGGGTGATGGAATTGGCGGCGTTGGTGCCGGTGATGTGGAGAGAGCCGTGGCTCAACGTCATCGACATCCCGGCGAGCAGGAGGCGGGGTTCGAGTGGGTCGACAAGGGGGGCGAGGCGGGTTTTGTGCATGGTCTTCGGTGTTGTGCGCTGTTGCCCTAAATCTGAACGCCCGTGCGGACTGATCGGTGACCAGGGGAGTATATTCGATATTTATAGCGGGGCAAACGGTATTGGGGGGAAAGCACGCGGGCGGAAAAGGGCATTTGCCGGTGCAGGCCCGATTTTTCGAGCATTTTCGCGCGTTAAATGCGCATTCCAGCTTCGTGGGCCTTGGTGCCGCGGGGGCATTCGTGGCCGAAATGGCCTACGGCGGGTTTGGCCAGGCGGTAGTAGTCCATGAAGGACATGGTGACGGCTTCGCGGTGATTGCCGGCCTGGAAGGTGACCTGGCCGTCGTCGAAGAGCGATTCATCCATGAAGGTGGGCAGGCCGAAAAGCCAGCCGATGGGAGGCTGGGCGCCGGGTTCGCAGTCGGAGCAGAGGGATTGGAGCTCCTGTTCGTTGGCCAGGCGGGTTTCTTCAGCGCCCAGTTCCATCTGGAGAATGTTGAGGTCGATGCGATGGGTGGCGGGAAGGGCGCAGAGGACAAATTCGCCGTCGACATTGATGAGCACGGGCTTGATGACGTGATGGGCGGGGACGTGCTCGCGCTGGGCGAGCGAGCGGGCGGTGAAGGCTTCGCCATGACGCGACCAGGCGTATCGACAGCCGGCAGAGTCCAGAAATGATCTGAGATCCATGCACAACTCCTTCGCCGATGAGTTTTCCCTGCTTCCCTTTACGAGGTGCAGGTGTATTAAAACGAGTTGCGGGGGGGATTTCCAGTGAATTGTTACGAATTTGCAGTCGGACCACTGGAGCATGCGCCCGGCGATGGCATATTTTGGTGAGGGCGGAGTGGAGTGTGCTTGTGGAGAGGGTGCTTTGATGATCAAGAAAGTGATTGTCCTGGGCGGGGGAAGCGCTGGGTTTATGGCGGCGGCAGCGCTGAAGGTGAAGATCCCAGCGCTGGCGGTGCTGGTGATCCGATCGAAAGACATCGGGATCATTGGCGTGGGGGAGGGATCGACGGTTGTCCTCACCAAGTTTTTGCATGAATACCTGCGCGTGGGATGGCGCAAGTTCATGGATGTGGCCAATCCGAGCTGGAAGCTGGGGCTGAGGTTTATCTGGGGGCCGCGGCCGTATTTCAATTATCCGTTTGGCGCTGGAGTCGAGGCCAATCCGTCGGGCCTGCCCAAGACATCGGGGTATTACTGCGATCCGCAGATGGAATACGAGGACATCGTTTCAGCGATGATGGCGCACGATCGGGTCTTTGAGCGAATGCCCAACGGGGACCCGGATTTTCACACGGGGATCGCCTACCACATCGAGAACGAGCATTACGTGAAGTATCTGGAGGGATACGCGACGGCAATGGGGGTGCAGGTCGTGGATGACACGGTGGTGGAGGTGAAGCAGGATGAGAGCGGGGTGGCGGGGCTGGTCATGGCATCGGGGAAGATGGAGAGGGGCGATCTGTATGTGGATTCATCCGGCTTTGCGTCGGTGTTGCTGGGCAGGACGCTGGGGGAGGGGTTTATCAGCTTCAAGTCGAGCTTGTTCTGCGACAGGGCGGTGGTCGGCGGATGGGCGCGGGCCGATGAGGTGATCCGGACGTACACGACCTGCGAGACGATGAACAGCGGTTGGTGCTGGCAGATCGAGCACGAGAACCGGGTGAATCGGGGATATGTGTACTCATCGGATTTCATCTCCGATGAGGAGGCGGAGCGGGAGCTTCGGGCATCAGCGCCCAAGGTGGGGACCACGCGGGTTGTGAAGTTCATCAGCGGCCGGTATCGGAACATCTGGGTGAAGAATGTGGTGGCGGCGGGGAATGCCTCGGGTTTTGTGGAGCCGCTGGAGGCGACAGCGCTGGGGGTGATATCGATGCAATCGAGGCTGCTGGCCGACACCCTGATCGATTGCGATGCCCAGCCCTCGCCCTCGCATATGCGGGCCTATAACGAATACAACGGGCGGAACTGGGATTCGATTCGCCGGTTTATTGCCATTCACTACAAATACAATACAAGGATCGACACGCCATTCTGGCGGGAGTGCCGGGAGAAGACAGACCTGGCCGGGGCGGAGCGGGTGGTGGAATTCTTCCGGGAAAACGGGCCGAGCATCATGTGGGGCAAGCAGGTGTTGCTCGATTCCTTCGATTCCTTTGGGTTGCACGGATACAACGCGCTGCTGCTGGGCATGAAGGTGCCGTATCGAATGACCTATGAGCCCAGTGAGAAGGACTGGAAGGCGTGGAAGACGTGGCAGGAGAAGATGAGACAGCGGGCGATGCGGGCGCTGTCGGTGAAGGAGTCGCTGGAGATCATTCGCAGGCCGGGGTGGAAGTGGGCGGGGAATCAGGTGATGTAGTGTCAGGAGAAGAGACCAACCATGAAGGCAGAGTCGGAGTTCGCGCTGCGCCAGGCGCGCCTTGGTGGCTTTGAGTCCTGGTGGTTACGCCTTGCTTTTTCTATGCCGCCGCGGTTTCGGCGATTTGGCCGTGGTTGTCGACCTGGTCGAACTTGACGGAGACGCGCTTGCTGACGCCCTGCTCCTGCATGGTTACGCCGTAAAGCACGTCGGCGATCTGCATGGTGCGCTTGGAGTGGGTGATGATGATGAACTGACTCTGCTCGAGGAATTCCTGGACGATCAGATTGAACCTTTGGTTGTTGGCTTCATCGAGGGCGGCGTCGACTTCGTCGAGGATGCAGAAGGGGGAGGGTTTGCTCTTGAAGATGGACATGAGCAGGGCGACGCAGGTCATGGTTTTTTCGCCGCCGGAAAGCTGGGAGATGGAGACGGGTTTCTTGCCGGGGGGATGGGCGATGATCTCGATGCCGGCGTCGAGCGGGTCGATGGTTTTCTTGAGAATGGGGAGGATGGTTGTGCCGTCGGGGGCGAGGATGGGCTGCTGATCGGCCGAGTCGTCGACGTTGGTTTCCAGGAAAATGTCTGCCTTGCCGCCGCCGAAAAGCTTGCGGAACATCCCCTGGAAATGCTCGCGGACGGCGTTGAAGGTTTGCTCGAAGCGCAGGGAGGATTCGGTGTTGATGGTGTCGATCAGTTGTTCGAGCTGCTGCTTGGACTGGGTGAGATCGTTCACTTGCGTGGAGAGGAAGGTCTGCCGCTTCTCGAGTTCCTCCAGCTCGCCGATGGCGTCGAGGTTGACGTTGCCGAGGCGATGGATTTTTTCCTTGAGGACTTTGATTTCCTCGGCGATGGCATCCCAGTCGGTGTCGGTGGGCTGATAGCCGCCCTGCTGCTCGAGCTCCTGATATTTTTCGGGGAGGTTGAGCTGCAATTCATCGAGGGTGCGCTGCACCAGGCCTTCGAGGCGGACGCGGATCTCGCCGATTTTGATTTCGAGTTGGTGGAGCGACTGCTGGAGGCGGTCGTGCTCGCGGGAGACGGTGTTCAGGTCGGATGAGAGCTTTTCGACGACCCCGCTGGCCTCGGTAACCTGCTGGGTCATCACTTCGATCTGGCGGGAGAGCTTTTCGAGCTGATTTTCGAGCTGTTTTTCGGCCTCCTGGGCCGATTCGAGCTCCTTTTCGACGGAGGAGCGGCGGGAATTGAGCTGCTGGGCGGAGCGATCGACGCGCTGGAGCTGCTCGGCCAATTCCGTGCGCGCGGAAGTGAGGCGGGCGACGGATTGCTGGCTGGCGATGTGCTTTTCCTGCACCTGGCCAAGCTGGACGCGGAGAGTAGTGAGAGATTCGCCGAGATCTTTGAGGGCTTGTGCGCCGTTGGATTGGCGGGTGGTCAATTGTTCGATGGCCTGTTGGCGGGCGGATTGCTCGTTGTCCAGGGCGCTGCGCTGCTCGAAGAGGTTCATCTCCTCGGTTTTGAGCCGGCCGGTCTGGTCGAGGAAATTCTGAAGCTCGCGTTCGAGAATGGGCACTTCGCGGCGGAAGGCGGTTTGCTTGTCGGAATTCTGGGCGAGCTTGCCGGTCAATTCGACTTTGCGGGTGTTGAGTTGATACGTGGCGTTGCGCAGATCGTTTTGGGATTGCTCGAGGGATTTGGCTTGCTGGTTGCCGCTTTGGACTTGCGCGCTGAGATCATTGATGCGGCGGTCGGCGTCGGAGATTTGAAGTTGGAGAGCTTCGAGTTCGGAGCGGCGGGAGATGAGGCCCATGGCGGCGGTAAGGGGGCCGACGCGGAGGGTGCCGTCGGGTTCGAGGACTTCGCCGAGCTGGGTGACGTAGCGGAAGCCGGAGGGGGCGGATTGATGGAGGGAGAGGGCGTCGGCGAGAGTGTCGACGATGATGGTGCGGCCGAGGAGATGGTGGGCGATGGGGGAATCTTGTGGATCGAAACGAACGAGATCGACGGCGAAGCGGATGCGCTCCTGGTGTTGATTCCAGTCGTATGTGGCGGCGGCGTCGGTGAGGAGTTGGCGGAGGAGGTGTTTGTCGTTGGGGCCGAAGGGGAGAGTGTTTTGTTCTTCGATGGTCTGAGGAAGATCAGCGAGATTTTCGATTTTCGATTTTCGATTTTCGATTGAGAGAGAAGAGAAGTCGTGGGCGGAGAGGATGTTGACGCGGCCTTCGAGGGTGGAGAGGTCGGGGCTGGTGGCGAGGGCGGTGGGGTCGTCGCAGATCAGCATCTGGTCGCGGCCGTCGAGGGCGGCTTCGATGACGTGGGCGTGTTCGACGTCGACGCGGAGGACGTCGGCGACGACGCCGCGGATGAAGGGGAATTTGTCAGCGCGCTGGCGGAGAATCGATTTGACGCCTTCGGTGAAGCCTTCGCGCTTGGCTTCCAGGTCCTGCAACAGTTTCTGGCGGGAGAGGAGGGCGGAGCGGTGCTCGCGGGCGGAGCCGAGTTGCTCGGCGATTTGTGCGATCTGCCGGCCCAGCGCGGCGGCTTCCTTGGCGCTTTCGGCCAGTTTTCCCTGCAAATCCACCAATTCGGCGACGACGGAATGAAGGTTCTGGTCCAATTCGGTACGGGCGGATTCGAGCGTTTCCAGCTCACTCAAAACGATTTTCCGGCGCTCGCCAAGGCGGGATTGCTGGGCGGCGATATTTTTGCGCTCGATGTCGATGGCGCCCAGGCGGTTGTTGACGGCGGCCGATCGGCGCATGAGGTCGAGGATGGCGGTTTTGTGCTGCTCGATCTCGCGGTTGATCTGGTTGAGCTGGATTTGCGTATCGCTGAAGGTTTGCTGTTGCTGCTCGATCTGCTGGCGATGATTCGACAGTTCTTCGGCCAGGTGATGGAGCGAGCTCTGCTCGGAGGCGAGGGCGGCATCGACCTCATTGGATTTGGCGGAGAGGGCGGAGCGGTCCTGCTCAAATTGCGTCAACTGCTCGGCGATCTGCTGAAGCTGCTGGCGGGCGTATTGCTGGCGCTGTTGCGAAGACTGGAGCGCCGCTTTGGTCTGCACGAGCTCGTATTCGCCGTTCTGACGACGCTGGCTGCGTTTCTCCAGCTCATCGCGCATCTGCGCCAGGCCAATCTGCTTTTCGGAGAGATCGGTGGCCAGTTGTTCGAGCTGGCCCTGGGCAACTCCCTGCTGCGAGACCTGCTCCTCAAGCTGAAGATGATGCGTGTGATATTCCTGAAGCGCGTAGGTGAGGCGAAGCTCGCGGAGGCGCTGGGAATGCTCCTGATACATCCTCGCCCGGCCGGCCTGAATGCGGACGCTGCGGAGACGCTTGTCGACTTCCTCGACAATATCGGTGACGCGGAGGAGGTTCTGATCGACGCGCTCCAGCTTGCGCTGGGCTTCTTTCTTCTTGGATTTGAATTTGGAAATGCCGGCGGCCTCTTCGAAAATCAGCCGCCGCTCCTGAGGATTGGATTCCAGCAATGCGGAGACGCGGCCCTGCTCGATCACGCTGTACGCATCCACGCCGATGCCGGTGTCAAAGAACAGCTCGCGGATGTCCTTGAGGCGGGTGATCTGATTGTTCAGTTGATATTCGCTGGTGCCATCGCGGAAGAGGCGGCGGCCAACGGTTACCTCATCGGTATCCAGATTCAGCACCCGGGTGTCATCGATGCGCCTGGGATTTTCGAAGACGAGGATCACCTCGGACATGCCGCTGGGCTTGCGGGCGGCGGAGCCGTTGAAGATCACATCCAGCATGGCATCGCCGCGCAGGCTCTTGGCGGATTGCTCGCCGAGGACCCATTTGAAGCCATCGACGACGTTGGATTTACCGCAGCCGTTGGGGCCAACGATCCCCGTTATGGGCGAATCGAAGACGAACTCGGTCCGATCGGCGAAGCTCTTAAAACCGTGAAGGATTAGTTTCTTCAGTCGCATACAGCAGGTCCTCCATGACCTTAAATCCAAGTGATGAGTGATGAGTACTGAGTGCTGAGCAGTGTCATTTCAGTCCACTGGCCGTAATTGTGTTCTTGGGCGCTGGCGAATCCGCAATCGCCGGCTGGCCCGATCGCGCTGTCGGCTGGCCCTTGGGATCGACGATGGGCGGCGCATCTTCCAGCTCGCCCTGCACGCCGGGCAAATCCTGAAGCACAAACGAAGCGGAAATATGCTTGCCGCTGCTCAGCCCCTGGAGAATTCCCACCAGGTCGGAATAGCCGAAGCGGAAGCCATCGTCGTTGCCGCCGGCCAATCGCCAGATCACTTCATAGAGATCGGGCCGGATTTTCGCCTGCACGCCGCCCGGCCGCAGGTTGTTGGTGCGATCGAAAACCGTGACCGTCCTGCCGTCGGGAGCGGTGCAGATGGTGAGTTGGTCCTGCATGGCGTTGTACATGATCGGCAGATTGAGCGAGAGGTTCTGCCCGAAAATCGCGATGCGGGGAATGCCGCTGCGGGTGGCATAAACCAACGGGGGGCCATCGGTGGAAACCTGATCGACGGTGAATTGGCCGTTGATTGCCCGCGAGATGATCGCGCCCGATTCGTGTTCGGCCAGAACGCGATAGGCTTCGATTCTTACCAGAGCGTTCTTCGTGGCCAGCAATTCGCTGAGCATGCGATCGACGCGCGGCGACGCCGGCAGCGCGCCCAAAACCTTCACCGCATTGAGCTGAAATGGATTGGAATCAGCCCGGGCGATCTCCTGGATGGTCTCATCGGCCGCGGAATCGCCGATGAATGCGCCGGCCCGGGCGGCGGAAAAAGCGATTTCCGGCGAGGCGTGCGTGTAGAGCTTCTGGATAAACGGCAGCGACTCCTCGCCGATTCCTTCCCAGCAATACGAGATATCCATCAGGGGCGCATTGGGCTTGATCGCCTCGGCGGCGAGTGTCTTGGCCCGCATCGATCCGAGGCCGGGGGAGGCATCGAGATAAAGATGGGTGGCCACGCCGATGAAATGTTCCCAATCGCCGGCGAAGTTGCGGGGGACGTAGAGGTCAACCATTCCTTCATCCTGCGTCCGTGCGATGGGATTGTTCTGGCGCTCCTCGAAACGTTGATCGATACGCATCTCGATCGAGCGGGTGATGGTCAGTTGCGGGTTGCGGGCCCGCAGCTTCAGCGGCCGATCATCGGTCAAAACTCCGCCGCTCATGATGGTGCCGCTGCGAAGCGAGGCTGGTTCAATAGCGCCGTTGGCGAGACTGGTGGCATACGCCGGATTGACAAAGACCGCCCCGGCCGCTCTTACATAGGAATTCACCTTCGGCTTGGGATTGAGCGGATCAGCGCCGCCAACATAAAGGCTGGTTTGATAGAGATGTCCCCTGGCCAGGCTCTTGGTCTCGCTGTTGCGGACGGCCTGGACGAAAACATCCACTCGCTGTCCAGAGCGTCCGCCGGGAGGGAGATAAGCGAACACTTCCACGATGGCCGTCTTTGGATCCTGAACCATCGACTCGGGTTTGTAGTGTTTCAGTCGATCGTCCGTCGATCCAAGCCCGTGGCGCACCATTTCGTCAATGATGGCATTGACCACCGCCTGCGGCGTACCCCGGTTGTTTCCGGTATTGGCCAGACCCACCACCAGGCCGTAGCCGGAGACCAGATAGGGCTCTTTGTTATCCACGTCGGCCGCTTCGAGGATCGTGCCCTTCATGAAGGCTGGAAGCGTTTTGGGGGGGAGGGTGGTATATCGCGGCGGAGGAGGGGTGGCCTTGGTCCGCTCGTGCTGCATGCAGCCTGTAAAACCGACTGATGCAAGGCAGACGATGGCCAGATAGCGCCACAGGGGTGGCTTTTGGCCGAGTTGAGAAGCCCGATCCGAAGGAAACATGGGTGCGCCTCGTGTTGTTATCGGACGATCGGTGAATCCCGCATGAGCCGGATGGCTTGGCAAGTTAAGCGGTTATGTTAACGGCGGATGGGGCGATTTGCCACGACGAGTTGGCTTCTTTTCGGCGGTTCGGGCTTCATCCGCGCCGCCATTGCCGCCCGGTTCATCCTTGACGGCCGCCTCGGCGGTGCCAGACTCGATGAAAAGCCGGCCCTGAGTGGGGTCTTCAAACCGATGGGCATCGATCACCGCCTGGGCCTCGTGGACCAGATCATCGAGGGTTTTGAATCGCCGGTAGACGCTGGCGAAGCGCACATACGCCACCTGATCGAGCCGGCGGAGCCGCTCGATCAGCATCTCGCCGATGGCCGCGCTGGGCACCTCCTTGTCATACCCCTTATGGGCCTCTTCCTCTACTTCATCAACAATCCGTTGTAGTTGTTCCAGCTCGATGGGCCGCTTATAGCAGGCGCGCTCCAGGCCGGTGAGGAGTTTTTGGCGATCAAAGGGCACCCGCGTGCCATCCTTTTTCACCACCGTGAGCCGGATGTTTTCCTCGATCCGTTCGTAGGTGGTAAATCGCTTTTTGCAATTGAGGCAGCGACGCCGGCGGCGAATCGCCCGGCCACCTTCCCCCGTGCGCGAATCGATCACTTTCAGGTGGTCCTTGTCGGCATCACAAAACGGACAGCGCATCGATATATGGTAGCGATTTCCTAGGGATAACGCAAAATGTGGGGGGTGGGGGGGAATTGAACCATTGAATCATCGGATCATTGAATCATTGGTTCAGGCGGCGTGAACTTGAATGGTGGCGGTGGAGAGAAGTTCGAGGCCGGCGGTGAGTTGGCTTTCTGGGCCATTATTATCACGCCGGGTCCATATGACTCGCGCTTCCAGCATGTGCCGACGTGAGGCGAGGGCATCCCCCGGTTCGTCCAATCCAATGTGCAGGCACAACATGCTCCCGGCGACGACGGGGGTGGACAGGGGCAGCTTCAGCCGCAGGCCACTGGCGCTGATGTCGGCCGTCCGGCCGGGGAAATAGCGGGAGGTGCGGGGTTCGTAAACCTTCACGGGCCGGCATTGCCTGATTCTCAATCCGCGGCGTCGCTCGGCCAGGTTAGCTGGGGCTGATGTTTGTCGTCCTTCGGCCAGGGTGAGCATGATGGGGTTATCGGAGGGATGGCCTGGAGAGTTGGAGAAAAACTTGATCGGAACAGCCCGAGGTCCGGGAATAGAGATGCGGCTTGAGCGGTTCTTTACAACAGAAGGGAAGTAGCCATGATACATAGGGCTGAGCGCGCATGGTGATCGTTGTCCGCGCTCGCTGCGTTTTGGCGTCAATTCTGTCTAACTTAACTCGTTTTCGGGGAGTATCCATTTTCAGGGCGGGCCCTAGGAGATCCTATGAAGAAGCTGATGATTGCTCTGGTTGCGGTGTTGGCGGTGACGTGTGTGACGCGCTTTTCGCTGGCTGACAAGGACGTTCAGAAGATCAGCGGCGTGTTGATCGATGCCAAGTGCGGCAAGGGTAAAAATGAAGAAAAGGCCTCGGGGCATAAGGCTGCCTGTTGCCTGAGCTGCGCAAAAGGCGGATCGGCGATGCAAATCATATCTGGCGACAAGACCTACAAACTGGATGACGCCAGTAAAGACAAGGCCATTGAATACCTGACCAACGAAAAGGGCGATGGCACCACCCACGTGGTCGTCGAAGGGACACTCAAGGAAGACACCCTGACCATTTCCTCGATCAAGAAGGCCGAGAAGAAGGAAGGCTGATCTCAGCCTCCGATTGCAGTTTTCACCTCCCGCCGGCAACCGCTCGCGGGAGGTTTTTTTTGCGCTTCAGTTTGTCCGTATCCACGGCCAAAGCCGCGGGGGACAATGCTGTTTCATCCCGCGCAGCGAATCGAGGTGGCCAATCCGTCGGCCGGACTGAAAAAGCAGGAATCGAAAACGATTAGACGTCGAAATGTTCGCAAATGGTGAAAGACTGATCAAAAAGTTAGAATAGCCAAAGTCCCGCTCGCCTGGTTTTTTGCGGGAATCAATTCGATCGGTCGCCATCATGGCAAAGGTAAAGAGCAAACCAAAGGCGCCGGCAAAAAGGCCGTCGCGCATTCGCGGCGCGCCCACGCGCGCAATGGCGCGGACCGAGCCAGTAGCGGCCGCGCCCCAGGCTCCGATCTCATCGCCAACGAATGACGAGGCGGAGTTGCTCGGCAGCGCGGCGGCAGCCGCCGAGGCAGAGTTTTCCATTGTGGGCGTCGGGGCTTCGGCCGGGGGACTGGAGGCCTTCACGCAGTTCCTCGAGTCGCTGCCGGCCGACACGGGGATGGCGATCATCCTGGTGCAGCACCTTTCACCGACTCACGCCAGCGTGCTGCCCGAGTTGTTGCGCAAAGGTACGATCATGCCCGTCGACCACGTGACGGAGGGGATGGAGATCAGGCCGGATCACGTCTATGTCATGCCGCCCAACGTACACATGGGAGTCGATCAGGGCCGCTTTCATCTCACCCCCCGCCCCCATGACCATACCCAGCACATGCCGGTGGACAGCTTTCTGCGCTCGCTGGCGGAATACGCGCAGTCCCGCGCCATCGGCATCGTCCTCTCGGGCACCGCACACGATGGCTCGGCCGGACTGAAGGAAGTGAAGGCGGTGGGCGGGATCACCATGGCCCAGTCGCTGGACACGGCCAAATACGACGGCATGCCCCGCGCCGCCGTCGCCACGGGCGCGGTGGACATGGTCCTGCCGCCGCGGGGGATGGCCGCCGAGCTGGCGCGGATCGCCAAACACCCCCTGCTGCGGCATCTGCGGGTGCCGAAGGCGGAGGACAACATCACATTGGTCGATGAGCAGCTTCGCCGCATCTACACCATCCTCCGCAATGCGACGATGGTTGATTTCACGCACTACAAACAGCCGACGATCCGCCGCCGGCTTGGGCGGCGGATGCTGCTGCACAAGATCTCCACGGTTGACCAGTACGTGCGGTTTCTCCAGCAGAACCCCGAAGAGGTGCAGGCGCTCTATGCCGACATCCTGATCCACGTCACCCGCTTTTTCCGCGAGAGCGATTCGTTCGCCGCGCTTATGGAGGTCGTTTTCCCGGCGATCATTTCCAAGCGGCCGGAAGAGTTCCAGCGGGAATCCCCCATCCGCATCTGGACGCCCGGGTGCGCCACGGGCGAAGAAGCGTATTCGGTGGCAATCTCGCTGGTGGAGTTCCTTGGGGAGAACCTGGGGGGCGTTCCAGTGCAGATTTTCGCCACCGACATCAGCGAGCCGGCCATCAATGCAGCGCGGACCGGGATTTATCCCGAATCCATCACCGCCGATGTCTCCTCGGATCGGCTGCGGCGCTTCTTTACCCGCAGCGAAGGCAGCTATCGGATCAACAAGCAGATTCGCGACATGTGCATCTTCGCCCGCCAGGACCTCACCCGCGATCCGCCGTTCTCCAGGCTCGACCTGATTGTCTGCCGCAACGTGCTCATCTACCTCAACGCCATCCTTCAGAAAAAGCTGATGCAGATGTTCCACTACGCGCTCAAGCCCCAGGGTTATCTGTTGCTCGGATCGGCCGAGACCGTGGGCGGCAGCGCTGATTTGTTCTCCGTGGCCGATAAGCACAACCGGCTGTGGGTCAGAAAAGAGACACTTGTCCGTGACGATATCAACCTGGTGCCCGAGACGATCTGGTCCAGGCCCGCCGAGCACCCCGCGAGGCCGCCGGCGGCCGCGGCGGCCGAACACGGGGTGCAGGCCGACGCCAACCGCGTCATCCTGGAGCATTTTGCGCCGCCGGGAGTGATCCTCGACTGGGACTTTCAAATCGTGCAGTTTCGCGGGCACACCGGGGCTTTCCTCGAACCGGCGCCCGGCGACGCCAACCTGGACGTCCTCAAGATGGCGCGGGAAGGATTGCTGCATGGGCTGCGCAGCGCCCTCATCGAGGCCCGCCGCACGGGCAAGCCTGCGCGCAAGGAGGGGCTGCACATCAAACACGCCGGCCGATTGCGCGAAGTCAATCTGGAGATCGTTCCGCTGCAATCGGCCTCGGGGGCACGGCACCTGTTGATGCTTTTTGACGATGTGACGCCCAGCGAACCCGTCGAGCGCCCCAGCGGCAAGTCGCGCGGCAAGGGCGCCGCCCGGCCGGAGCGGCGGGAGAATCAGTTGAAGCGCCTCCAGCAGGAGCTGGCCGCCAGCCGCGACTATTTACAGTCGATCATCCAGGACCTCGAGGCCGCCAACGAAGAACTCCAGTCGGCCAACGAGGAAATCCTCTCCAGCAACGAGGAGCTCCAGAGCACCAATGAGGAGCTGGATACGGCCAAGG
>JBGPEF010000009.1:0-26890 GCA_041482675.1 Tepidisphaeraceae bacterium
GGTCCCCTGGCGACCTGGGCGATACGACCCCAGACCCGGCGACACCAAAGTGAAGTACAAAGGAAAAGGAAAATACCGCCAGCCCGGTAAGCTGGCGGGGAATGAAACTTAGTGCCGGTGGGCGGTGCCCACCCTACGGTTTCTTCCCGGTTACGACTCTTACCGGTGGAAAAATCCAGAAAATCAGGCCGCTGCGATTTACATCCTTCATCCCCGCCGCGCGCAGATCATCCGCATATTCGCCGGTGTGGCGGATGTCCAGGAGAGACACCTGGCCGCCCGGCTTGAGCACGCGGACGATCTGGTTGATGGCCTGACGGCGCCCATCCCGGTCGTAAATGTTGTGAATGGAATTGCTGGCGACGATCGCGTCGAAAGTGGCGTCGGGAAATTGCATTTGCCGCATGTCGCCGTTGTGAACTTCGATTCGATCGGCCACGCCTTCGATGCGGGCGTTTTCCAGGGTGGCGCTGCTGCGATTGTCGGCCAGGTCCTGCTGCGACCAGAGATCGAGGCCAATTGCCTTGCCGCCCGTCAGTCGTTTGGCCGCGCCGATAAGCAGCAGGCCGCGGCCGCAGCCGACGTCGAGGATGGTTTCGCGGCCGGCGAGGTGAAGGTTGTCGAGGAGCCGGTCGCGGGCCTTCAGCTTGCCGCAGCGGCTGCTGAAGATCATCAGCAGGCCTTCGAGAAAGAAAACCAGGCCGGGGAAGAATAGAGTGAATCCAATTGAGATCACAATTGGATTCTTGCGCCAGATCACCAGACCAACGCCGATGAGGGTGAGGAAAATGCCGAGGATCAGGAAGAATCGCACCAGGCCGGGAGCGTCCAGGCCGTAATTGGGGCGAGCGGCTTTCGGTTGATCCATGTCCATTTTCTGGTTCAAACGCCATAGAGCCGCGAGGCTTTTTCCTTCAGATGTGACATCAGCGGCTCCCACGACAGATCGCGCCCGGTTACTTTCTTCACCAGCTCCCGCGCTGAATATCGCCGCCCGTGCCGATGAATGTTTTCCCGCAGCCAATTGAGCAATGGCGCGAATTCGCCGCGGGAGAATTGCGCGTCGAGATCGCCCAGGTCCTTGCGGGCTTGCTCGAAGAACTGGGCGGCGTAGAGATTGCCCAGGGTGTAAGTGGGGAAGTAGCCGATTGCGCCGTGAGACCAATGCACATCCTGGAGGCAGCCTTTGGAGTCATCCGGCGGCGTGAGGCCGAGATATTTTCTCATCTTTTCATTCCACGCGGCCGGGATGTCGGCGACGGCGATGTCGCCGGTGAGCATGGCCTGCTCGATTTCAAATCGCAGCAAAATGTGCAGGTTGTATGTCGCTTCGTCCGCCTCGGTGCGGATCAGACTCGGCCGAATGTCGTTGATGGCGAACACCCACTGATCTTCCGCAACGTCGCGAAGTGTTTCGGGAAAGGCGGCTTTGACCTTCGGAAAATAAAACTTCCAGAATGCGCTGCTGCGGCCGACCAGGTTCTCCCACATGCGCGATTGCGATTCGTGGATGCCCAGCGAAATCGATTCGCCACGCGGCGTCCCCCAGTGCTCGCCTTCCAGGCCCTGGTTATAGAGGCCGTGGCCGGTTTCGTGGAGGACGCCGAAGAATGCATCGCCAAAATAGCTTTCATCGTAGCGCGTGGTCATGCGGCAATCGCCGGGCCCGAGGCCCGAGCAGAACGGATGCACCGAGATATCCAGCCGGCCGGCCGAGAAGTCAAAGCCCACCTTTTCGGCCGCCTCGCGGGAGAGTTTTTCCTGTAGCGAGGCCGGATATTTTCGTTCGAGAATTTCAACCGGCGCTTTTTTTCCGCTGGAGGTGACTTTTTGAATCAGCTCGACCAGCGGCCCGCGCAGCGAGGCAAATACCTGTGCCAATCCTTCGGCGGTTTCATCGGGTTCGAAGGGATCGAGCAGGGCATTGTAAATGTGGCCTTTGTAGCCGACGCACTCCGCCTCCTGCCGCTTCAGATCGAGTGTTTTTTGGAGCCACGGCTGAAATTCCTTGTAGCTGGAATTCTTCCGCGCTCCTACCCACGCCTCATGCGCCAGCACTGCCGTGTGCGACAATTCCTCCACCAGTTTCGGCGGAACCTTCGTCGCCCGATCATAAAGCCGCCGCGTCCAGCGGATATTCACCGCCGAATCGGAATCCCGCTCCCTGGTCAGCTCGCTGCCTTCAATCTCGCGAAGCAATTCGCCCACCCAGCGATCAGTGAATTTCTCATGCGACATCCGCGCCAGCAGCGAGGCCTGATTCGCCCGCAGCTCCGCCCCCTTTTTGGGCATAAAAGTCTGCTCATCCCACGACAGCAGACTCGCGGCAGAATCCAGCGTGGAAATTTCCTTAAGGGTCTTGATTAAGTTGCTGTACCTGTCGGTCACGTTGGGCATGGGGGAATTGGAACATCGACGGTCGGAGGCGTCCAGAGGCTCCGGGTCGACGAAAACCGCGCAGGATTAAAGATGCGGATTTGCGATCAGTGCATGCTGCCGCGAGACACAAACAGCCCCACCAGCGCGCCCACGATGCACATGATCGCGATGAATTTCACCACGGCAATGCACACGACGCACACCAGCGTCTGCCAGCCCTTGATGCGGAACATGAAGGAGAAGAGGCCCCAGTAGAGCAGGAGAAATGCGCCGCTGCCAACGACCTTGCCGACGGCATCATCACCCATGGAGGCGGTGATCATCGCGCCGATGGCCGATGGTGCGACGTGCAATGCCGAGAGCTTGTAGAGAGCGGTTTTCGCCTTGCCGAAATAGACGCCCATCACCTTGCCGGCGGCCATCACGCCCAGAAGGGAGAGGCCAAGTTCGACGAGGCTGCTGATGACGAAACCGAGTACAAAAAATCCGCCATATCCATGCGCCTCGGCCAGATCCGCGACCTGCCAACTGATCAGCAGCAGGCCAACCGCCAGCAGCGCGAACGGGCCGTGAACATCGCGGACCGTATCGACGGGAACGGGAACATCGTCGAAGTATTCACCCAGCGCCCGGCGCTCGGCCAGGATTTTTGGATCGAGATCGTCCTTGGGGAGCTCCATTGGGGCGGGGCCGCGGCCGCCGCCTTCGGTTTCATCAATGTTGCGGGGGAGAAACGGAATCGCCAGGGGGTCTTTGGGCTTGGGGTCGGCGAAGGGGAACTGAATCACCGCCCCGCAGGTGCAACGGGCCACCTTGCCTGCATATTCGGCGTACCAGGCGTACCCTTTTTTGCATTTCAAACAGACGAAGTCGGGAGCTGCGGTTACAGACATAGGATGTTAGTGCATCGGCGTAATGTGAGCACGGGTTGATGATTCCCGGAGCAGTGCACAACGGCGAGTTATGGCCAAGCCGGTTTTGGCCGTTCCTCCGCGCATATTATCGACACGTTGATTTTGCCGCCGCCGCCCGCCCGCCGGACGGCTCTGGGCGATGCCAAAACTGCGTGGCTTTCACTTTGCTGACTCCTCCGATAACATTCCCGGCTTTGCCGCCGGGTTCATGAGTTCTTTCAGCAGGGCAGAGCACAATGTCCCCCGATAAAGATCAGTATAAAGCGAAGTTTCGTCCCGACTCCGACTCCGCACTCGACAGCGAGCTGAATGCAGCGCTGGGGGACCTTTCGCTGGAGAAGCTCTATGGCTTTGACAAGCCGCAGGCTAAGCCGGGTGAATCGACGGAGCAATTGGCCGCCAAGGGGCTGCGGCGGGGGAAGATCGTCTCCATCGGCAAGGATGATGTCTTTGTCGATATGGGCGGAAAGAGCCAGGGGATCGCATCACTGATGCAATTTGAGAATCCGCCGACGGTCGGCGAGGAGATGGAGTTTCATGTCGCGCGCTATGATCCGCGCGAGGGCTTGTTGATCCTGACGCTGCGCGGAGCGGTGGCGACGAACGTCTCCTGGGACAGCCTGGAGATCGGCCAGATCGTCGAGGGGACGGTCACGGGCATGAACAAGGGTGGGCTGGAGCTCCAGATCAAAAACATGCGGGCGTTCATGCCTGCTGGACAGGTGGATCTGGTTTTCCAGAAGGACATCTCGACCTTCATCGGCCAGCGGATGATGGCCGAAGTGACGCAGTTTGATCGAGAGAAGAGGAATCTGATCGTCAGCCGTCGGAATATCCTGGAGCGCGAGAAGGAAGAAGCGCGGCAGAAGATGCTGGCCGAATTGACCGAGGGGCAGGTGCGAAGAGGTTCGGTGACCAGCGTGATGGACTACGGCGCGTTCGTGGACATTGGAGGCGTCGATGGCCTCCTTCACATCAGCGAGATGAGCCATCGGCGGGTGCGAAATCCGGCCGAGGTGGTGAAAGTTGGCGACGTCGTGGATGTGATGGTGGTGAAGATCGATCAGGAGACGGGAAAAATCGGCCTGAGTTTGAAGCAGGCCATGGCCGATCCCTGGACGGATGCGGCGACGAAATATCCGGTGGGGACTGTGCTGACGGGGCGGGTGGCGAAGGTGGAAGGTTTTGGCGCCTTCCTTGAGGCGGAGGAGGGGTTGGAGGGATTGCTGCCGGTGAGTGAAATCTCCTGGCAGCGGATCAAGCATCCGGCTGATGTTGTGAAGGAAGGCGATACCGTCAAGGTGGTGGTCATTTCCCTGGACCCAGTGGCGCGGCGAATGACGTTCAGCATCAAGCAGGCCGGCGGCGATCCGTGGGCCGGGGCGGCCGATCGATTTCCGTTGCACAGCGTGGTGAATGGAAAGATCACGCGGGTGGCGGAATTTGGCGCGTTCGTGGAATTGGAGCCGGGGCTGGAGGGGTTGGTGCATGTCTCCGAATTGGCCGCTCATCGCGTGAAGACGCCGGGGGATGTGGTGAAGAGCGGACAAGAGGTTCGGGTGCGCGTGCTCGAGCTCGATAAGGAAAAGCGGCGGATTGCCCTCTCGATTCGCCGTGCTGAAGAGCCGGCAGCGGCCACCGCGCCCGCCGGAGCGCCCGCTGCTACCGAGCCGGCGAAGAAGAAAAAGCGGCCGCAGTTGCGCGGCGGGTTGGATCTGTAGGGTGGGCATTGCCCACCAAAAAAAGAAAGGTGGGCAATGCCCACCTTATGGGGAGAATTCAAATTCCTAATCCAGCCGCTTCACCCGGATGTGCTTGTAATGAATCACGCTCTTGGGGTCGTGGCCCTGGAGGGCGAAAGTGCCTTCGTCGATTTTGCGGGTGAAATCCTTCCCCGGCTTGGCGTCGGCCGGCTCGGTGTAATCCACAACCGTCTTATCATTGATCTTGATCTGGATTTTATTGTCTTTGACGATGATCGTCTCGGTGTACCACTCCCCATCCTTCACGTACGTTTCCTTCACGTTCTGGACATCGTAAAGGCTGCCGGTGCGCTTCCAGTCGGAGTGGCTGTTGTTGACCTGCGCCTCAAAGCCATATTTGGGCCAGCTCTTCTCCTGATACTTGGTGCAGAAATAAATCCCGCCATTGGAATTCGGCTCGGTCATGCAGTCGACCCGCAGCTCGAAGTTTTTGAACGGTTTGGGATCGCCGACGTAGAACAGGTGAGCCGTTGGCCCATTGGCGACGATTTCGCCATCCTTGAGTTTGAAGGTGTCGGCATTCGCGCCAACCTTCCAGCCATCCATCGACTTGCCGTCGAAGATGACCTTGAAGCCCTCCTCCTTGTCCTCGGCCGCATTTGTCGCCCTCACCGCCAATGCCAGCGCGAGCGCCAGCACAATCAAGCCGATCCGAATCATGGTTTACCCTTTCTCAAATGGAAGACACTTCTCGCCACGAACGGTTAATTCGTACCACAACCGCGCCTGCCAGACAATCGGGCCGCAAGAGCATCTGCCGTTCCCGGGCATCTATTGCCGATTATGAGAATATGGGAACCCTCCAACCCCTTGTCAGCCAGTCGGCAGCGCTATAATACTGCAACGGAAAAAACGGAGATCAAAAATGAGCAATTATCCCAATCAATACTCCCAGCCGCAGACGCTGGATTATGGCGCCTCCGGCGTGGTTGCGCGGTTCATGAACAACGTCTACGCGTGGATGGCCGCGGGTCTGGCGCTGACGGCGGTCGTGGCCTGGTGGGTCTCGACTCAGAGCCAATATTTCAGCACGATCTTTAGTCGGGGCACGTTCTTTGTCCTGATCCTGGTGGAGATCGGGCTGGTGATGGCGATCAGCTATGCGGTCAACAAGATCAGCGCCGGGGTGGCGACGGCGTTGTTTCTGCTGTACGCGGCCATCAACGGACTGACGCTGTCGGTGATATTCCTGGTCTACAGTCTGCCGGCTATCGGGGTGGCG
This sequence comes from Tepidisphaeraceae bacterium, assembly GCA_041482675.1. Lineage (GTDB taxonomy): Bacteria > Planctomycetota > Phycisphaerae > Tepidisphaerales > Tepidisphaeraceae > JBGPEF01. The sequence continues at coordinate 6,279 of JBGPEF010000009.1, forward strand.
TTTGTGGTGACCGCCGGAATGTTCGGCGGTATGAGCCTCATCGGCTATGTCACCAAGATGGACCTGTCCCGGTTTCGCAGCATTCTGATGATGGGCCTGATCGGGCTGGTGATCGCGAGCGTTGTGAATCTATTCTGGGCCAATGGGCCGCTCTACTGGCTGGTCACTTACGCGGGCGTGGCGCTGTTTATGGCGCTGACGGCGTATGACACCCAGGTGCTCGTGCAGATGGCATACGCCACGGAAGGCGATCCAAAGCTGGCAAATCGTCTGGCGATTACCGGCGCGCTGCGGCTGTATCTGGACTTCATCAACCTGTTCCTCTTCATGTTGCGGATTCTGGGCAATCGCCGGAATTAGGACTATCGCAAAGTCGAAAGCGAAAGGCCGCGCTGATGGCAGCGCGGCCTTTTCATTTGATTGATAGTTGGATTACCCAATCCGTCGGCGGCGCATCGAGAGCACGGCGACGGCCGGCAGAATCAGGCCGATGAGCGTGGGCTCGGGGACCACCGTCGGGGCCAGCGCGCCGGAGAGCAATTCGCTTTCTAACAAACCGGATCCACTGTTCAGCGAGCCCGGGCCGCTATTGCTGCCGCTCAACTCGACATCCGCAGATGTGAACCAGGCGAGCGAATAGGGTTCGGGTTTGTCGCCGCGGACCACCAGCCGGTAAGCGCCCGGGGCGAGATCGTTGAGGGTGACGGTCTCAACATTGTCAAAGTTGCTGTCGCTGCGGCTGACGCGTTTCCATTTCCCCGCGGTCCTCGTCAGCAGGGTCAAATCCAGATTGGCCAGGCTGGCGGTGTATGCCCCACGCACCCCGCGCTTGACCTGCCGGTTCCAGGTGAGGACGGCGGTCAATGCCTGATGGTTATCATCCATCGGGTCATCGTCGATGGGGGAAATGTTGAACTGATAGACGCGGCCCTTCTTTTTCGCCAGAGCGGAATCCCAGCCGGTGTCCGTACCGCCCGAGGGGTGCTGGCCGGCGACGAGGATGTCGAACGAGTTGTCCACCCGGAGCGATCCAGCGCCATAGCGATAGTCCAGAGGCACTTTCTGATCGTCCTGCGTGCCCGGTGCGCCGCGCTCCCAGCCTTCAGGCCGCTGCGCGCCAGCCAGAAGAAGAGCCTTGGTGGTCAATTCGCTCACCGACATCAGCCGGGCCTTCGCTTCAGAGCGAATCAGCGCCGCCGCGCCCGAGACCACGCCGGCGGCTTCGCTGGTGGTGTGGACGGGGACGACCAGGTCGGGCTTGGCGCGGGGGCCACTGGAATCGAACGTGATCGGCCCACCACTGCTGCCGTCGAGTATGCCGACGGCAATGCCGTTGTAGGCGGTGGCCAGGAGTTTGGGGTATGCGCTGCCAGCGCCATTATCGACGCTGCTGACAACAACCACGTCATCACGCTTGATCATGAAGTCCAGGCGGCGGATGGCGTCCTGGTTGTCCGAGTCGGAGTTAAAGCCGGCAACCCAACTGTTGTTGAGCACCGACACATTGAATTTTGAGGGGGGCTGATGCTGGCCGACGCGCAGACCGGAGCGGCCCAGAAGGAACGCGTTGCTCGTATAAACGTTGATCGTGGAAGTGTCGGGGGCGATGCCATCCGTGCCGTAGATCATCCGGCCAACCATGGTGGCGTGGCCGCTGGGGACGGCCAGGCCGTCGGGAATGAAGTGTTTGCCGAGGAATTCGGTGAGGGAGCGATCGGGCATGTAGGTGAGCCCGATCTGAGCTTCAACCTGGCCTACTCTGACATTGGCCCCTTTGGATATGAGACGATTCCCATCTACGAGAGACCGATAACCAATATCATCTTGATAGTCAGCCAGAACGGCCGTTGGGATGAGCAGTAGGGCGGCTGCGAGGGACTTGATCAGGTTGAGTTTCATGAAGAGGCCGGCATCCGACCGGCCAGCACAGTAAAAACCACGGCGACAATCATATGTGATACCAGGCCTGGAGGCTGGAAGTTCTAAAAGAGATATGGCCGAATCCGGCGAAAACAGGGACAGGCTGGAGGGATTATACCTGTGGTGGATGGGCTGGTTGAGGAGGTGGAGAGTGTGAAAAATGTGAAATTCCGAGGAGAGGGAGGCGTGGAAGTGGTTGTGGCTGCTGGGGTTGAGAAATCGGCGGCGATTCACATTTTCCATAGCCTCGGACGTCCTCCTTCAAGGTTAGCCTTAAGTTTAGTCCATGCGTCATCGATGATTATGCGCGTTTGTTAGGTAAATGTCAAGTATGTTGTTGCGAGAATTCAGAAGTCAGAATTCAGGATTCAGAAGATTGGTGCTATGGCTTTGGGATTGCTGCGGTTTTTGTGGGTTTTCCGCATTCGGGGCAGCGGTCGGGAGTGGCGCGAGGGTCGTAGCGCTCAATTTAGCAGCGGATCAGCGCGGGTGTAATGGGGTTGCTGTATTAAAAATTTGCGCTAATTAGCGCCTGCCATGCGGGGGGTTTGATCACGCGCAAGAATCGCTCCAGACCTTCAATCTCTGGGGTCTTTCTAAGCTGCTTCAGGTATTCATCCAGATCCGTCGGCATCCCGTTGCCGGAGATCGACAGAGCGAACATCGTCTCGAATAATTTGTTCTCGCAAAGGGGGTCCCATACCACGCACGGACCTATGGTCAAACCAACATCCCAGGCAACATACCCATCCGAGACGTCGGAAGAGATGAGGCGATGACTCGATTCTATTCGATCACCCCACTGAGGACATTCCAAAATAAACGAGGTGGTTAAATCTTTGCGCTTTTCAAATTCCACCAATGCCTTGACGGGAGACTGATCGTCCAAGCGAAGTAGCTTTTTAGCGCGATGCTCCTCATCGTTGTCAAGAACACCTTCGTAGAATATGACGCTGACGGTAGTTGTACCAAAATAATGGATGATCCTGTGAAGCAGATCGCTGTCGGGCTGCCAAAGCAAGTCGTCCGGAACAAATTCTACAGCTGTGTACGCTGACATGATTTTATCTCAAAACTTCATTCCCACTCTGCGAGGATCTTCTCATACGCAGCAACGAACACCAGATCAAGTGCGACGCCGGGTGGCGTAAAATTGCTGAGATAGTCTCTCGTCTTTCTGATTACCTCTAATCTCGCAATATTTCGGTCATCTGGGTCAGTTGCAGACTTTGCGTTTGCAATCGCCTCGGCAACTTCTTCAAGCTGCCAATCATATTTCGAGTAATTGATGACGTTCCAAGCAGAGGTAGCTAACCCAACAATCTCCAATAACCGTACGACATTCCGCGCGCTTGGGACCTTGATCCATTGACCGTTCTTCCATCCCTCTGCGGGCCTCACAAATTTTAAATTTCCTTCCTTGCTAAGCGCCTCGAGCCGCTCAACTTGTCGCTCGGCAATCTTCAATTGAGACACAGAGGCTTTGATCTCATAGACGTCTGTGGAGGCGGGCACCCACGTGTCTCCCACCTTGGGTCTATAGCCGTTGTCCAGGCCAGCGATGTCGATCTGAGTGGTCCCCCTTATATTGGCAGGGCGCGGACCAATAGCGACAATCTTTTTGGTTGCATTATCCACGTATACATCTGCTATCCAACCGTCCCGTTGTCCGAGAATTTGCGATGCTCGGCGATGAACTTCTTTTCCAAAAGCACCCGGATCAGGATTTTTCCCAAGGGCAGGAGGCGGTGGTTGCCAACTTTCTTCCTTCATCTCCTCGATAACTTTCGTGACGGTCTTGGCCATGATCTCGTCATTGCGCGTTGGTTTCAATGCCTCCGCTACCGGCGCCTTTTTCGACGGGTTGTATTGCAATGTCGCCGAACTGTCGTCGATATGGATGATCTGCAAGTTACCGACTATCTCACTGGGGACGATGTATTCCCCCGATCCAAGCGCATACGGCTCATTTGCGTCGAGCAGCGCTTGGTTTGCAGAATTCAGAACGACGAAAGGAGCAGTGGTGTATTCACCCGGACCGCCGGTCAGAGTGAGCGCTTGGCCGGCAATGTTGACGTGAGTAATGGTGCTTCGCGGATCAAAAACCTTGACAACGTAGCTCTGCATAGCGCCTGGCGCGGAACCATCGGTCTCAGTATCAATACCACCGGGGATGCCGGTGCCGACAAAGTTAGCGACTTCCGTTTGAGATAACCCATCTGAGTCGTTTGCCAGGATCTGAATTCGTGTCGCTGTCAGGCGAACTTCGTCGGAATAGGTGAAATCATCAGACCCCCAACCAGACATTTGCGCGGAAATCGAGATATCGCCGACATCTTCGCTCGGCTTTACCGCTTCAATATAAAGTGTGACATCTTGTCCTGCGTAAAACGCACCAATTTCGTTCGCCGAGTATTCGCCAGGAGCAACGTAATCACCCCCATCAGAGATTTTGTTGGGGTTGCGCGGTTGATCGCTATCCTTGGTCCAAATACGAATCTTACCGCTTGCGGGCAACTGGTAGGGGCTCTCGAGTGGAATTTCATTTGGATCGGACGCATCGTAAGTGATGCGGAAACTTCCAGGAAACACGTCAAACGGCGTATCAAGAACGAGTGGAACAAACTGCACGCCATACGAAGTGGCATATTCAGGGAGATTCTGATCAAGCCCGAATCCGTCAAAAAAATCGACCACTCCGTCATTATCTAAATCGCCATCATTAACCAGCAATACTTTTCCAGGATGGGAGTCAATACCTTGTTCGTCTTCTTGAGAATCTTCCTGATCACTTCTATCGGGGAGACCCAAGCCGTTGTTGTTGTCGGAATCGACATCAAGATCGAGTTGACCAGATAATTCTGGCGGCCAGGGCCACATCAAAGTGCCGACACAGCAAAAAGTGGAAAACCCGTTAGCATTGTAGGCTCGAACTCGAAAAATAGTATCCGGTATATTCAGGTGGAACTGTGTCGCTGCGGGACTTGGGGAGAGATTGGCCGGAACCAGGGCAAGGGAATGCCAATAGCCACCGCTTGATTTCCCTTCGATGACGAAGCCCGTCTCGTGCTCAGATTCGTCCAACCAATATACGTTACCATGGTCGTCGTACATTAGTCCGCTGGGTTCATTTAACGGCTCGAAGGCTGAACGTATCTCACTGAATGGGGAATCACCGCCGGCGTTGGTAGCCTGGAGACGATATTCATAAACGGTGCCTTCGACTGTATCGGAATCGTTGTAATTAACCTGTATCCCGCCGAGGTAGATGGATTGCCAGTCATCGCCGGGGACACGTTTCTGCAGGAGCATTCCGGTAAGGCTGGCGGTGCTTTCCCAAAGCAAATGAACAGGATCTCGCGCCCAACTAGGCTTTCACAGGCTGATCCATGTTGGTGCCGCGGGCGTAGTTACCAGCGAGACACTGGAGGTTTCAGACCGGGCTGCGCCGTTCACCGCCAGTACGCGAAAATAATAAGTAGTATTTTGGAGGGCGCTATTATATTGATAGCTAGTAACACCTGCCTCAACGATTGCGATCTCCCTGAAGTTCTGATTGTCGGTAGATAGCGCGATTGAGAAACCGGTCTCGTTATTTGACGTATCTGCCCAAGCAATTTCGATGTGTCCCGGCGAACTTTCGCTCGCATGTAGCATAGCAGGTGGGGTGGGCACTGCGAAGATGGAAATTGGTTCTGAAAATACATACGGACCACCATCCTCGTCGAATGTCTCAACCGTGATCGTAACGTTGTTGAGTCCGATAGGATACGTGTGGCTTTGTGGAGCTGGCTCAGAAGACAATCCGAGCGTGTTGGTACCGTCTCCCCAATCGATGTTCCAAGAGGTAATGATGTCATCACCGGGATCAGACGCATCGAGCGTCAGAAGGAATGCAGCACCAACCACAATCCCACCATCGCCACCGAGGATTAGCGTCGGGGCAACGTTATCGACGGTGACGTTCTTGCTTCCCGCGTAATAATTCATCTGCGTCCCTTTGGCGAAGACGGAGATGGCGTAGGAGGTTTGGCCGGAATCGTCGGCGTAGGTGTGGGTGACGGGGAGGGTGATCATGTGGGTGGTGGTGTCGGGGGAGTCGGTGGTTTGGGGGAAAGCGTCGGCAGAGCCGTCGCCCCAATAGACGGTGTAGTAGGAGACCGGGCCGTAGCTGTGGGTATTGTTTTGACTGTCGGTGTAGGTGGACATGGCCAACAAATCAAGGGTGTAAGAGCTGCCTTCGTTGACGGCGTCGTCGCCAGAGAGGGTGACGGCGGGTTTGGGGATGCCGTAATTCGTGGATTGGTCGGTGGCGTCGGCGATGGTAACGGAGGAGTCGTAGTTGAAATCGCCATCGATCCAGGTTTTGCCGGTACCGCCCCAGTTGGAGTAGAGATCGATCAGGTCGGATGTGGAGACTTCGTTGTCGAGGTTGTTGTCGCCTTCGTAGGCGAATTTGACGAGGATGTCGGTGTCGGAGATGGGCTGGCCGTCGAAGAGGCGCGTGGGCGGCTGGGTGCTGGCGCGGATGAAGCCGATGGCGGTTTGGCCGGGGGCGGCGGTGGAGGAGGTGATGCCGGGGCCCTGCCAGTGGGGGTTTGCGCTGGACTGATATGCGCGCAGGATCTGGCTCCTGACGAAATCGAACTGAACGTCGTGGACGACCAGATCGTTGTCGGCGATATCGATCTTGGCGGTGTTGCCCACCGGGAATGAGAAATAGTCGAGGAAGAGGATTTTGAAGAGGCCGGACGGAAGGTTGAGGCGGGAGGAATTCCTCATGACTAGCGCATAGATGTGCTGCGTCTTGGTGAGATTGACGACGGCGGAATTGCGGAGCGTGAGGGTTAGATTTGCGCCGCCGAGGCCGGCGCCGGTGTCGAGGTTGGTGGTGCCGCCATTGACGTCAAGTGTGTTGGCGCCGTCGCCAGCGAGCACCTGGAGATTGGTGAGTCCAGTGGCGCGCATGCCGTTGGAAGAGATGGTAATCGCATCGTCGCCGGAAGTCAGTTCGTCTACGACATCGTTGGCGGCGGCGTCGAGGGTGAAGGTGGCGATGTTGGAGAAGGTGATGGGTGGGAAAGCGACAGCGTCGCTTTGGCCGCTCACCATATTCTGGGTAGCGGATGGAGAATCAATCGCGATTGAATCGTTGGAGCCGGGGGTAATGAGCGTGCTGCGATTGAAGTGCGAGGTGGAGACGGACTCGACGCCGGTGAAGCTCATGAGCTTGAAGCCGGTGCGCATGCTTCCGGCGTTGGCTTGGTTGTGGGCGGGCATGTAGATAGTGCGGCTGGCAACGGTTGAGGGGCCGGTGAAGACGAGGGTGTCGTTGCCGCCTTCGCCATGGAAGACGAGGGCACCGGAGCGGAGGGGATCGCCATCGGAGTTGTCGAGGGTGAGGGTGTCGTCGCCGTTGCCGGCATCGATTACGAAGGAGTCGATGTCGTGGCCGGAATAGCGGGCGGGATTATCTTCAAGGGCCGTGTTGTGCCAAAGAAGGATTTCGTCGGTTTCGGGGTCATTGCGGATGTAGAAGGTGTCTGAGCCGTTGCCGCCCTGAAGCGTGACAGCGGAGAGGAGCAGGCGTGGTTCCAGCGATTCGGCGAATCGCGTTGCTTTGCGGCTGGATCGCCCATCATCGAGAAGAGCGGTGAGAATCGAGTTGATGGTCGGCGCGATGGCGTCTAGCAATTGACGGATGCGGTTACGCACAAGAACCTCCCTATTTTGCCCCTTCGCGGTGTGTACGGAACGGAATGAACCAAATCCAAACCCCACAGGCTTGGATGGGAGCAGGCTAGCGAGCGGCGGGAACGAAGTCAATAGTGGGCATAAAGGATTCAATCTGTTAACAATTCAGTGGCGACCTTGAGTGTACCTTCTCGTTTATGGTCTATTGTATATGCAACAGATGCGAGCATTAGCTCTCCGCTGGTCACCCAAAGCCGGAGCAGCACTGCCAGGAACGCGAGGAACCCATTGAGAACCACCGTATCGGCAAACGAGGCACGGACCGGAGCAGGCAGCGCCACGTGCATCGCCATCATGAACACCGCCTCCCGCACCCCCAGCCCGCCCGGTGCCCAGAAGGCCACGAAACCAGCCGACCAAGCGAGGCAGTATGCGCCGGCCACCACCCACCACTTGGTGAACTGGAGCTGGAGGGGCCCATGGATCACCATCCACATGGCCAGGCTTTGCCACAGCAGCCCGAGGATGGCCCAGATGCCCAACCCGAAGAGCTGCCGCTTGCGAAGGTGTTGCTCGATGACGGGTTTGCGCAGCTTCCGCATCACCCAGTCAAAAATGCCATAGAACACCCGCGGATGGAGGAAGACTAGGAGCAGGGGCACCAGCGCCATCGCGGCATAGAGATAGGGCCGGAGCTGGCGATCGGTTTTGATCCCCAGCCACACCAGGCACGCAAGAGCAACCAGCAGGTTGGCCAGCAGGAAGATTGTCAGCTCCAGCACCTGGCTGGTGGAACAGACGCTGCCGCTCACGCCGTACGGCTTGATCAGAATAACTCGTCCGACGACCTGCCAGATCATGCCGGGCAGATACCGCGCCAATTCGCTGATCGACCAGATTCGCGTCGCCGGCGCAAGCGGCAGGCGATGGCCAAATTTGGCGAGAATCCACCACCAGGACAGGACGCGGAAAGCAAACAGGAAGACCGCGAACATCACCGCGCCCAGTGCAAAATATCCCCAGTTCATCTTCGCCAGCGGCTCCTTCACCTTGTCCCAGTGCAGATAAACCGGCCGAAACATCCAGTAGAAAATGGCGATGGTGATCACCAGGCCGAGGATGCGCTGCCCCCACAGCCGAAGCGCCCCCCAGGTGCGCCACATGCGGTTGTGATGGCGCTCGTGGATTTCCAAAATGCCCTCATCCGGAAGCGTTGAATAGCTCCGCCGGCGGCGGCGGGGGGGCAAAAGATCGAGCCCCTTGCGGCGCATCCACGGCCGCACTTTTCGGCGGATGAATGGGACTCGGCGCAGGGCCCAGTTGATCCCTCTGTCGCTGCGCAGGCCAAAGATCCACAGGACCGCGACCGAGCAGAGGTAGAGAAGAAGCTGCACCAGCTTGCGCCGGTCCATAGCGGTGAAGAGCTCACGCAGCGTGACGAAGCGCAAATAAATCAGCACCATCGCCGGGAGTACGATGGCGATGATGGCAATCGTGGTGCGAAACGCGAAGCTGTCGCGGCGCACCGGAATGCCGCGCATCACGCGGGCGGTGAGATGGCGCTTGCCCGGAAAGGTGACCAGGGCAAAGCCGATCAGAAAAAGCGGCAGCCCACCCGGGCCGGGAATGGCGATGCCGATCGGCCAGGCCAGGATGATGAACAGCCAGCCGACGATATTTTTGACCAGGAACCAGATCCACTCGCGCACGCCCCAGCGCGATGGCAGCGTGATCTCATGCGCGTGATGGACGGTGGTTTCTTTTTTAGGCGCGGAGGGGTGTGTGGCATCAACGCGTTCGTCCATAAGTCCTGTCCGCCGGCTCATGGGCAGGCAGGCCAATTCTAACGGCCTGGCGTTGGATCGGATACAATCGCGCTGTGCAGCGGGACATCGAGCGCATTCTCATTCCTCACGCGAAAATTGCCCAGCGCGTTGGTGAATTGGCCAAAATGATCACCGACGATCATGGCGGAGCGGCCGCCAGGGGCGCGGAGATCACCATCATCCCAATTCTCACCGGAGCGATGATTTTTTGCGCGGATCTGATCCGGCATTTGCCGATGCGGATGCAAATCGGCCTGCTGGCCGTCAGCAGCTATCCGGGCAGGAGCATTCGCTCGCAGGGCTCAAATGTTTTATCGGAACAGGTGGGGGATTTGAAAGGAAGGCACGTGCTTCTGGTGGATGACATCATCGACAGCGGCGGAACGTTGCGCATCGTGCTCGACATGCTCGGCGAGGCCGGCGCTGCCAGTCTGAAGACCTGCGTGCTCCTGCGCAAGCCGACCGAAGGAGCGAAACAGATACCGGTGAATTACCTGGGCTTTGATATCCCCGATGCGTTCGTGGTGGGTTATGGCCTGGATTTCAACGATCATTACCGCAACCTGCCGGACATCGTGACGCTCAAGCCGCACGTGCTTCAGGGGATGGCGAATGCATAGGAATTTGCGATCTCCGATTTCCGATTGGCGATCGAGGAATTCGATCGCCCACAGCGAGGGCGGTGCGGTGCCCGCGCCGACGGCGGCCACCAACCCCGTCTCCGCCCTGATGGCGGGGCAGGTCTTGCGGGATGGGGAACTGATTCTCCTCCTCCTGCGCCCCTCGCGCTGGTTTATTTTGCTGACCAGCCTGCGATTTCTGGGCATCGTGGCGCTGCTGATGGCGCTGACGGTGATTTTCGACGACAAGCTGCACGGGCCCAAAAGACAATACATCGAGGTGGAAACTCTGCTGATGGTCGGGCGCCTCACCTGGGCCGTCCTTCAGTGGATGGGCCGGCTCTATATCCTCACCGATCTGCGGATCATCCGCCTCTCAGGTGTGTTTCACGTGGAAATTTTCGATTGTCCGCTGCGAAAGGTGGCGCGGACGCTCCTGGAGATCAGTTTTCAGGAGCGGCTGTGCCGGATCGGCACCATCGCCATCATTCCCCAGGATGAGGAGGTGCCAATCTCCAACTGGCAGATGATCGCGCATCCGCGCCAGGTGCACGAGCAGATCGTCGCCACCATCTCACGCGCCAAGCAGGGCGGATCAGGCGCGTGACCCGCCGATAAGCAACGCCGAGAGTGCAATTTGTCCGTCAAGAATACTCTCGAGGGGATTCGCTCCGTGCGCTGGGAAAATCGCCATGTCCGCCAGCTTTCCGCGGCCCAGTGATCCGACATCCGCTTCCAATTGAATCGCCCGCGCTGCGCGAATCGTGCCCATTTCCCAAATGTCCTGCGCCGGCTGCTCGGGAGCGATCCGTCGCAGCAGCCGCAGCTCCTCCAGCAGATTCAAATCGCCTGACGAGGCCGTGCTGTCCGTGCCGATGGCAACATTGATCCCCCGGGCCAGCATCTCCCGCCAGCGGTGGGGGGGATGTGAAAAATAAGCGTGTGTTCGCGGGTTATAAACCACGCTGGCCTTACCGGCCGCGAGAATTTCCAGCTCACCATCATCGCAGTAATTCACGTGAGCCAGCAGCGTCGGGCAATCGAGCAGCCCCAGGGACTTCGCCAGCCGAATCGCCCCGCCCGCAAACGCCGGCACCGCCTCATCAAACCCGCCGACGAAATCCCAGACCTTCATCAGCGTGCCGCTGTGATGCGCCAGGAACTCCACCTCGTCGGCCGATTCCGCCAGATGCGTGGCCAGCGGCAGCTTTCGTTCCCGCGCCACTTGCAGCGCTCGTCGATACCCCTGAGGCTCGACCGAATAAGGCGCATGCGGCGTAATGCCAATCCGCACGTTCGGCGCTGCATCATTCGCATCCGCGGCCATGGCCAGCCGCTCCTCCAGCAGCCCGCGCCGCTGCCCCATCGCCTGAATCTCGCCATAGCTCACCACGCGCAATGGCGATCGGGACAGAATCGATCGCGTCAGCCGGCAATTCCTGCTGATATCCCCCACGCTGCTCACGCCATACCCAAAACACTGTTTCACACCCCTGGCCACAGCCCTGGCGACGGCCTTCTCCATCTCCCCGGCCACAAACGTATTCTGCCTGATCACCCGCACCAGCCACGCCGCCAATCCTCCCGCCGGCGCGGGCTCGCGCTGGAGATGGCTGAGTTCCAGGTGCGTGTGCGCATTGACCAGCCCCGGCAGGATCACGCTCGCGCCAAAATCTTCTACACGCGCATCGCGATGTTCTGATTTGAGTCGTTTCGCTTCCCCCACCTCGACGATTCGCTCCCCCTCAACCGCAATCCCCCCTCCCCGGATCATCGGCCCGTCCATCGGCGCAACCCATTCGGCCAGAATCAGCTTCTTCACAGCGCCTGATCTTCCCGCAATTCATCCAAAAGTAAATCGACCATCTGCGTCGCCCGTTTCAGCCGCTCGCGGGCCAGCTTTCGCACCGGCTCATAATGAAAACCATCCTTCAGACGCGCTTCCCAATACCCATAGTCGCGGCGTTTCTGAAACCCGTCCGCCACCTGCTCGACGCCCGCATTCTGCCGCGAAAGCTGCATCGCCTGCATGATCAGCCCGGTGATGCCAAAGTCGTCCAGATTGACCGAATCGGCCAGCAATTTCGCCTCATCCACTTTTGTGCTGCGATGCGGCATCTGGCGGAGAACCGTCGTCGCGCGCTCCAGAAGCTCACTCTCAACGTGATCGGCGGCGGTGCTGATCAGCAGTTCGGCGGCCTGCTCGCAACGATCTTTGAGGCTGACCTGCCCCATTTTTCCGGGAGGGAGAAGTTTGTTGTTGTTCCGCGAAGGAAGCTGAAGCGCAAAGCACGCCAGTTCCAGGCCGTCTTCATCGACGGAATTCTCGATCAGCCTCATGTTCACGAACTGTTGGACGCGCTTGCAGAGGCGTTTTCCCTCCTCGACCAGTCGCAGACTTCTTCCGCCGCCGGCCTCTACGACAGTCAGCAGGCGATGCAGGTGATGTTCAAGCTTCTGTTCCAATTCCCTCAACACCACTGGGCGACCGGAGCCATCATGCATCGCGCCGGCTGCGCAGTCAATCGTGGCCGGTTGCAGGATGACAAATGGCTGTCACGCAGTAAGAATAAAGACATGCAACCCCAGAGCACACAGATGGCGCATTCGCGGAAAAGATCCCTGTTGGCATTGTTTTCTCTGTGTGCCCTGTGGCCGAGCGGTTTACTGATCGCGCAGGTAGTGCCCAAAGAGCCCCTGGATGATGTGACTCAATTGACCAGCGGATTTTCCCGCGCCGGCGAAGGATATTTCTCCCCCGACATGAAATGGATCATCTTCCAGGCCGTCCCGCCCGGCCAGGAGCATTACCAGATGTACGTGGCCCGGCTGCACCTGGTGGAGGGAAAATCCGCCGCCATCGATACGCCCATCCGCATTTCGCCTCAAAATTCGCGCAACACCTGCGGATATTTTTCGCCCGATGGGAAATCCCTCATCTTCGCCTCCACCGCCGGCAAGGAAAAACCAGACGATCCCACCGGCGGCTATCAGCGCCAGGGCCGAAGCTACGTCTGGTCCTTCCCGACTGGCATGGAAATCTTCCGCTTCGACAACTGGCAGGAGGCCATCGCCCAGGCGAAGGCCGGCGGCATCGTCGATCTGGCCAAGCGGCCGCTCACCAACAACGACGTCTACGATGCCGAAGGCTCCTTCTCGCCCGATGGCAGATACATCTGCTTCACCCGCGGCGGCGGCAAAGATGCCGACATTTACATCATGAAGGCCGACGGCTCCGATCAAAAAACTCCCATCCGCATCACCACCGCTCCCGGCTACGATGGCGGGCCCTTTTTCTCCCCCGATGGAAAGCGGCTGGTCTATCGCTCCGATCGCAAGTCCAACGATCTGCTCCAGGTTTTCGTGGCCGATTTGGAATTCAATGCGGCCGGCGAGATCACCGGCGCAGGCAAGGAGCATCAGCTCACCAACGATGGCAACGTCAACTGGGGCCCCTATTGGCACCCCGGCGGCAAGCACCTCATCTACGCCACCAGCGCCCACGGCCATGCCAACTATGAGCTGTATCTGATGCGCGACGACGGCTCGCAGAACACGCGCGTGACCTACAAAGAAGGCGCCGATGTCCTGCCGGTTTTTTCTCCCGACGGAAAGTATCTGATGTGGACCGCCAAACGCACGCCAGACAATACCACCCAGCTCTTCATCGCAAAATTCAAGCTGGCAGCGTAGGTCCGGCTGTGCCGGACACGTCCGGCACAGCCGGACCTACCGCGGAATTCTGAGTTCTATTCACCTTTATACGGCACATATCCCTGCGTCGTCGCCGGAGTGGTCCCAAAGAGCATCTCCTCATCCGGCCGAATGTCTTCCAGAACCTGCAACACCGCCTTCCCATCAATCTCCTCATCCATCGGAATATTCAGCAGATAACACGCCGTCGCGAAGGTGTCTTCGGTGTTCACGACCAGCGTATCCTTCGTCGTCAGATCGATATTCTTGCGAATTCCCGGCCCGCTGATGATCCACGGAATATTCCTGCTCCTCGCATCATCCGCGCCATGCGAATAACCCGCCCCGCCATGGTCCGAGCTGAGAATGATCGCCGTGCTCTCGCGAATTCCCGCATGACGCAGCGCCGCCAGCACCACCCCCAGCGCCTGGTCCGCGCGCTCCACCGCGAGCGCCTGCTGCCGCGACCCCCACCCGCTCCCATGCCCGGCCGCGTCAACGTCCGGGAAATGGATGAAAAACAATTGCGGCCGGTGCTGCTCGATGATGGTTTGAGCCTCGTGCGCCACCTGAATCGCCTGCGCATATCCATCCGGCCAATAGGCCCAGTCCAGCGACCCCGGCTTCCCCAGCGCTTCCAGTTTTCCCTTTCCCACCGCCAGCGCCGTCGTCAGCCCCCGCGCCTTGGCCAACTCAAAAATCGTCGGCACCGACGGATAGCGCATGTACTGCTTGTCCAGCTCAATATTCCACCAGATCGCGTGCCGCTCCGGCACCACGCCGGTCAACATGCTCACGTGACTTGGCAGCGTGATCGACACCTCCGTCGTCCGCGCCCACATCGTGTAGCACCCGGACCGCATCAGCGAACGCATCACCGGCGTATTCGTCCGCAGCATCATGTCCGGCCGCAGCCCGTCCACGCTGATAATGACGACATGCTCAATCGTCGGCTTGGCCTGCTGCGCTGACCGGTCGCAACCAATCAGCATAACCATCACGCACGCGAGAGCGGCCGCCCGGGTGCCATGCCCACGTACGCATTGGCATGCTCTTCCTTTCTGTTCTGCGTAAATCTTTCTCATCTGCCTCATCTGCGGCGGCTCCGCTGAATTTCTCACATTCCTCGGCGGGTAAACGACCGCCGGCTGACATCCCAGTGCCCGCGCCGATGATGTCTGTGCGTCACTGGCAGTTTATGTGCCACTGGCAGCTTGCTGCCAGTGCTCTTCGTAGGTCCGGCTGTGCCAGACGTCGCGGCCTGCGGCGCTAACGGCGTCCCCTGACTCGAAAACCCCAAATCAATATAAAAATAATCATCGCTATTGATCGAACCCCTGTAATCAATATCCCCATTCCCATATCCGGTCGCACGACTCGCAAACCCCGCATCGATCCGCGCATAATCATCCGCATTCACCATCCCATTCCCATCCAGATCCCCCAGCCAAGTATATTTCACCACCACTCCGCGCGAGTCGCTGAATACGGCCAGGCCGGTGAGCGGTTTGGCCGCCGCAGTCGAGTTGGTGATTCCCAAACCGCTCCATCGTCCCGATGTCCCGGCATTGCGTCCTGATGCGACCAGATTGTTGATCTCCATCAGGTCGCCGCCGGTCACAATCAATGTGTTGTTTCTCAGATCAAGCTGCGCATCAGAAGCGACGCTCAGTGTCCCGGTCTGCAACGTACCTCCCCCATTGGCCAGTACGCCCGTAGCGCCCGAAGTGATCATCAGCGAAGCGACTTTCGATGCCACTACTTCCATCGCCTCAATACCACTGATCCCCACGCCCATCGCCGCGCCGATATAGAACGCACTCGAATCGAATCTCAACGCAGCCGTGTCGCTCAGACCAATCAGCCGCACCACGTCGTTCCCACCCGCCCCATTAATCACATCCGCTCCCGGCGCAAGAAATGGAGCGCCCCCGCTCGCATCCAATATAAAAGTATCATTCCCTTCAGCGCCATTGAGCGACAACGTCCCCGTCTCGTCCACGTCCACGCTCTGCACCGGCGGCCCGCTTCCATCGGCGTTCCGCCAGATATCCACGTTCGATCCATTGCGACGAACGTAATAATTGTCATCGCCCGCCGTCCCCGCGAGCGAGACACTCAGCTTCTGGCTCAGCAGCACTCCTGTGAAGGTCGCTTGGGAAAGTTTGCTGATATCCGTCGAATCAACCACGATCCCCACCTGCGCCGTCGTCGGCATGGCAATGTTCTGCGGCAGGTCAATTCGCGTCCAGTGGACGTTGTCGGCCGAGAAGTAGGCCGCAAAACTGCTGCCCGTTCGAATCAGCCTGATCCACTGCGCTCCGCCCGCGCTCACCTGCGCCGTCAGGACGGCCCCGCCGATTGTCGATCTCCACCGGAATCCCACCTGATCGTTGGAAGTCAGATAGACATTCGCGAAAACTGCGCCCGCTGATCCGGCATCCGCAGCGGCGCCAAACATGAGTCCCGCCCGGGAGGCATTCAGCGTGTTGGTGAAACTGGCTAGTTTGGCCTTCATGACCCCGTCGCCACTCCAGCTTCGGTAAGTAAAGTTATAGCTGTCGCTGCCACTCGTCGCGCTGGGTCCACCGCCCGCTACCGTCCACGTGTTCCCCGCTGGCGCATCGGTTCCCGCCCATCCGCCATTTTGTGCTCCAACATCCTGAGAAAGCCAGCCGGCGGGCAGGATGGAAACACCCTTAAAAGTCCCCGTGTTCAACATCGAATTGTTATGCGCAGTCGTCACCAGCCCAGCCCGAACGCTGCTGCTCATGGCCACGCTCTGCGTCGTCCCTACCTGCGTCCACGCCCCGCCATAACCGTAGTACGCGCTGAAGGAATTCCCCGTCCTCACCAATCGCAAAATCACGGGCGCGGGAATGTTGAGGATATGCGCTTCATTGCTCGAGCCGTTGAGCACATTCCTCCACTGAAACGTCACCCCATTGCCCGGCGTGGTCATGATTGCCGCGTACACCGCTCCCGCCCCCGTACCATCCCGGAACATCACGCCCGTCTTCGCCCACAGATCGGTATTCGAGTCGTTGCTCACCTTGGCGATGATGGTGCCATCACCGCTAAACGCCTTGGATGCGAAATTAAATTGATCCGCCGTCCCCCAGATGTCCGCTCCGCTGCCCCAGAGCGTCCACGTGCCCGTCAACGCATCGAATGATGCCTTTCCAGGCAAGCCCGCCACGTTCACATCCGCATCCGTAAATCCCGCCGGCAACGCCCCCAGGCCAACTGTCAGTGCGCTCAACAGCATCGGATTCACGACCGACGACGTGTCCGTCACCCATGCCTTCCATTTGTTGGAAATAGTGGCGCTATCATCCGTCTGTAAATTCGGCACCGCCGTTCCACTCGGCAGCTTGTTATAGATCCCCCAGCTATTGGTCCCGCTCCCATTGCTCGACTTGTAGCTCCACTCCGACCAGTTGATCCCTGCCGCCTGATACTGCTGCACCGTGTACGCCCACACACTCGCCGGATCGGGCGGCGGCGAAAAATCATTGAACTCCCCCACATACGCCGGCACGTTCCAGTTCTTGTGCGCAACAAAATCCGCCACCTGATGATCCGTCCCCGCCTTGATCGCCGTCGCATCCCCGCCAAACTGATACTCATGCATCTGGTACATCACGTTCGTCCAGCCGAACGTCGCCGGATTGGGCAGCATGTCCCAGTCCCAGTTGCCAAACGCGCCTTCCATGATGATCAGATGGTCCGGATCGACCGGCCGAATTGCGTCGTACATCCGGTCGTACATATTCCAGACCGCACTGCTATTGGGCGCGCCGGTCGGCTCATTAATCAGGTCATAACCGGCCACACCAGGATTGTTTTTGTAGTGCTGGGCAATCTGTTTCCAGATATCGATCGTCCGCTGCTGATCCGTCGCATTGCTCCAGAATTCGGCCGTCGCCCGCACCCGCCCCGTATGATCC
Source organism: Tepidisphaeraceae bacterium (assembly GCA_041482675.1). Taxonomy (GTDB): domain Bacteria; phylum Planctomycetota; class Phycisphaerae; order Tepidisphaerales; family Tepidisphaeraceae; genus JBGPEF01. The sequence goes on from JBGPEF010000009.1 coordinate 23,982, forward strand.
GCCGTGCTCTGCCCCCCGACCACGCCATGAAAATCCAGGATCGTATAAATTCCCCTCGCCCATGCATTGCTCACCAGCCAATCGATCCGTGTAAAAGGCGAGCCCACCGACGTTCCAACTTCGTTCTGGAAATTACGATACCACAACGGCAGCCGCACCACGTTCATCCCCATGGCCTTGATGTTGTCCAGGTCGTTGAGCGTGATCCACGAATTCTCGTAATCATCCAGCACGCGCTGGCCGATTTCCGTCCCAAACCGCGTGAGGATCGTCTGCCTCGCTGTGTAGTCATCCGGAATCGTCCCCGACGAATCCATCGGCGTCATCCACCCCTCTTTCAACAGCCACCCCCCCAGATTCGTCCCCTGAAGCAGCACCACATCCCCCGCCCCATGCCCATCGCGCAACACCGTCCCCGCGGCCTTGATAAAGCCATCGGCCGACAGCATCACCCGATCTTCAAGCACTTCAATCAACAATCCCTCCCGATTCCCTATAATACCCGACAGATGTCCGACGCTCAGCCGAATTCTTTGACGCCGGTGCCCGCGGCAATGTTCTGCGCCTATTGCGGATGTCCCGTCAAATCCCATTTCTATTTCTGCACCAATTGCGCCGCCCCTTATCAACCCCTGGACGCCGTCCTTCCGATCGTTCATCCAATTCGTCTGACCGAAGGCGAACTGATCGCCGCCTCCGCCCCCCACGTCCTCCCCCTCTTCTGGACCTATTTCATTGTCGTTCTCGCCGCCGCCATCATCGGCTCGGCCGCCTTCTCCAAAGACCGCCCCGACCTGCGCCTCTTCTTCGAATCGATCGCCATCACCCTTACCACCGGCTTCTTCGCCGCCTTCCATTGGAAATCGCTCATCCCGCAATTCCATCGCCTCGGATTCAATTCCCGCCACGCCTGGATCGCCCTCGCCCTCCTCTTCCCCGCCCTCGGCTTAAATTTCGCCTGGCACAAAATGATCACCTACATCTATCCAGAGGCCACCGACTCGATGGACTCCCTTCGCCAGCTTCACCTCTCCCGCCTGACGATGATCACCCTCTTTTGCATTTTCCCCGCCATCACCGAAGAAATCGCCTTCCGCGGCCTGGTTCAACACTGGCTCGTCAGCGCCATCCCCCCCATGCGCGCCGTTCTGATCGCCTCGGCCTTATTCATGGCACTGCACTTCTCGGTGCTCAGCGCCCCCTATCTGCTTCTGGTCGGCATGCTCCTGGGCTGGGCCAAACTCAAAACCGGCAGTCTCTATCCCTCGATGCTCATCCATTTTTTGCATAACTTTATAGTGATCTCCTTCTTCCGCCTCTGACCAGGCGCTTTCATAATGCACGTATGCCGTATCTAGTTTTTGGTCTCATCATGGGCGGTGCCGTGGCCGCCATCGCCCACGGCAAAGGCCGCTCACCCGTCGGCTGGTTCTTCGTCGGGTTCTTTTTCGGCATCATCGGCCTGGTCGTCGTCCTCGTCAGCTCCAATCTCAACCAGGAAAAATACGCCCGCGCCCGCCAGGATGAAGAAAACCGCCGCCTCCGCGAGCAACTCCGCCAGGAGCGCATCAAGCACGAGACACTGCGCGAATACACCATGCGGCGGCTGGATGCGCACGACGAGGTGCTCGGCGTCGATACCAAACCGCTTCAAGCCCTCGAATCCCAACCCACCGCCTACCTTCCGCCCGGCGAAACCTCACCCGACCCTGGCCCCGATCCAGCGCCGCCCCCGCCTCGATCCAACGCCTGGTATTTCGAGCAAAATGGCGAAACCCGCGGCCCGGTCTCGACCGAAATAATCCAACTGATGCTCGCCAACGGCCAAGTCTCCGGCACCACCCTCCTCTGGTCCGATCACCTCCCCGATTGGCGCCCGGCCGCCCTGATCCCCGATTTTCAGCCTTCGCCTTAACTATCAACTATCAACTAACAACTGCCCTTGAAAATCGAAGGCACCCTCATCCTCGACGGCCTCATCGAAGGCCGGCTCCCCACCCTGCCCGCCGCTGAAGACAAACTTCGCGCCTGGGTGAATTTCGCCCGCCAGGCCGGCCTCGAATTCGACCTTCAAATCGACGGCGGATCGTTTTCGCTTCTCGCCAACAACTCCCCCCTCTCCGCCAAAAAGTTTGCCCCCGATGCCGGCGAAGTGATTTCCGCCGCCGTCGCCGAAATGCTCAAAACCATTCCCCCCGCCGACCGCGGCAAGCTCTCCTCCACCCTCCGCAGCATCGAATTTCGCCCGAAACAGGAAGTCCAAACCCTCTACGCCATCACCCCCGACGGCGTCATCGATTCCCGCCAGCGCATCGTCGAAGCGCACACGCAACCCCCTCTCCCGCCCCTCACCACCCGCGAGCGGCTCCGCATGGGACTCTACGGCCTGCTCGGCGCCGTTGCGGTGATCGCCCTCTCGGCCATCTTCGTCGATTACCGCAAATTGTGGCACGAAATCCGTGAAGAAGTCACCACCCCCCGCGCCGATCAAATCCAGATCGACAACTCCACCTTCGCCGAATTCTTCATCATCGAGAAAAAAGAAATTTCCTCCGACACCAAATCGCTCCGCCTGCTCTTGCGTCGAACCGCAAAATTCCCCCTCACCGACCCTGACTTTTCGGCTCTCCCCACTCAACCCACCACCCAACCCAATCTTCGCCGCCTCACCCTCGACTCCCTCTCCCGCGGCTACATCCGATGCGAATACTACGACGAAAAAGGAGCCTTTCAGTCCTTCACCTTCGCCCGCATCCACCCCCTGCGCCAATCCGACACGATCGAAGTAAACCTCCCCCTCCTCCCCCAACCCCGGCCAAAGCGAATTGTCTTGACCAATTGATCCCCTTTGCCGCTTCTTCTGAATTCTGAATTCTGAGTTCTGAATTCTTCCCCCTCACACATTCACC